>CAMTHN010000016.1 GCA_947072265.1 uncultured Clostridia bacterium
AAGTGAGACAATATATAATAAAAAGGCTTTTTATAAGTGTTTTTGTTCTTTTTGGTGTTTCAATTATATTATATGGTTTAATTAGGCTTATGCCTGGGGATTATATATCAAATACTGTTGCTGGAAATCCTTCTATTACAGAAGAAATGGTAGTTGGGTTAAAAAAGCTATATGGTCTTGATGTCGGCATTATAGAAGGATACTTCAAATGGTTGGGAAAAGCTTTAACCGGTGATTTAGGAGAGTCTTTTTTATATAAAGCTCCTGTTACACAAGTGATAGCTTCAAAGATGTGGACATCATTTTCACTTTCTTTTATGGCTTTTATAATCCAATTACTAATTGCTATACCTATGGGAATATTATCTGCTACTAGACAATATTCTAAAACAGATTATGCTGTCACTGTATTTTCTTTAATAGGAATTTCTCTTCCATCGTTTTTCTTTGCGGCAATACTACAAAAGTTTTTTGCTGTAGATCTTCAATTATTTCCAATATCAGGTATGGTTACAGCTAGAGAAGACTATGAGGGATTTAGACTTATGATGGATATGGCATGGCATTTTGTATTACCAGTTGTAGTTCTTGCTTTCACTAGTATAGGAAGTTGGATGAGGTATACACGAACAAATATGTTAGAAGTTTTAAGTTCTGATTATATAAGAACAGCTAGAGCAAAAGGACTAAGTGAAGGAACGGTTATTTATAAACATGCATTTAGAAATACTCTAATACCAGTTGTTACTATGATTGGTGGTTCGATACCATCTTTATTCTCTGGAGCTATTATAACTGAAGGTATTTTTGCCATAGATGGTCTAGGTTATACTGCTTTTCATGCTTTAAAGGCTGGGGATATACCTTTTATAATGGGTTTTAATTTATTTTTAGCATTTTTAACACTAATGGGAACCCTTATATCAGATATACTTTACGCAGTTGTTGATCCTAGAGTAAGATTGAGTTAGAAAGGAGTTTATAATTTTATGAATAATAATGTTACAGGATTAGATATAGATAGTTCTGATATTAATGAATCGTTAGATTCTGTAATAAAATCAGATGAAGACGAGACTAAACATGATAATAGAAAAGTAATAACTCCTGGGCAACTTGTCATAAAAAGATTTTTAAGAAATAAATTAGCTATCATTGGAATATTTATAATATTATTTATGTTTATATTTTCATTTGTAGGACCTTTATTTAGTAGTTATGGTGAATATGATATATTTTTTCTTGATAAAAATGGTGTAGAATTTGTTAATAATGATGAGATTGATTTTACACAAGAAGGAATAGCGCTTAATTTACGTGCAAACCCTTCTTTAAATCATCTTTTAGGAACTGATAAAGATGGTAGAGATGTTTTTACTAGGCTTATGTATGGAGGAAGAATTTCTCTTATAATAGGGTTTATTGCTATATTTATACAACTTTTAATAGGAGTTTCCCTTGGAGGTGTTGCTGGATATTATGGTAAATTTATAGATAATTTAATAATGAGAATTGTTGATATTTTTAATTCGATACCTAGTATACCTATAATGCTTATTATTAGTTCGGCAATGTTGGTTTTAAAGATAGATCAAAAAAACAAAATTTATGTACTTATGTTGGTTATAGCATTTCTTGGGTGGGCAGGCATAGCTCGTCTAGTTAGAGGGCAAATATTAGGGCTAAGAGAACAAGAGTTTATGATTGCCACTGAAGCTACAGGTATAAAAACTTATAAAAAAATATTTAAACATCTAATACCTAATGTGATGCCACAACTTATAGTTTTTGCAACTTTAGGTTTAGGTAGTGTAATTCTTTTAGAATCTGCACTTAGTTTTCTAGGAATCGGAGTTCCTTTCCCATATGCTTCATGGGGAAATATGGTGAATGCTGTTAATGATCCTATAATAATGAATCAGCATTTAAATATATGGCTTCCTCCTGGATTATGTATACTTGTTACAGTAATGGGTTTTAATTTTATTGGAGATGGGTTAAGAGATGCCTTTGATCCTAAGATGAAAAGGTAGGTGGTTGATATGTCTAAAGAATCTAGAGAAAAATTGAAACAGATATCAAAAGAAAATAAAAAAGCTGTTAATCACTATGAAAAGATTAAAAAACGTAAAAATATTGATCCTTCGGAATATATTGTAGATATGAAAGATAAAAATAATGTTATAGAATTTGATAATTTAAAGACATATTTTTATACAGATGTTGGAATTGTAAAAGCTGTTAATGGTGTATCGTTTGATATACCAAAAGGTAAAACAGTTGCTCTTGTTGGAGAATCTGGATGTGGAAAATCTGTAACTAACCTAACTCTTATGAGGTTAGTTCAGGGTCCATCTGGACAGATTGTTGGAGGAGAGATACGATATAGAACTGAAAGCGGAGAAGTGTTAGATTTAACTAAGATTCCTATGTCTTATATGGAAAAAATTAGAGGAAATGAAATATCTATGATATTTCAAGAGCCAATGACTAGTTTGAATCCTGTTTTTACAATAGGTGATCAAATATCAGAAACTATAGAATTACATAATAAAGATATGTCTAAAAAGCAAATTAAAGAGAGAACAATAGAACTTTTAACTATAGTTGGAATTTCTAGAGCTGATGAGATATATAAATCTTATCCCCATCAACTTTCTGGGGGAATGAGACAAAGAGTTATGATAGCTATGTCTTTATCATGCAATCCTAAATTAATAATTGCCGATGAACCTACTACTGCTTTAGATGTAACTATTCAGGCACAGATATTGGACTTAATGAGAGATTTGAAAAATCAGATTAATGCCAGTATACTTTTAATAACTCATGATCTTGGAGTTGTTGCTGAAATGGCTGATTATGTAGTTGTTATGTATGCTGGAAAAATAGTTGAACAGGGAACAGCTATGGATATATATAATAGTCCAAAACATCCATATACTATTGGTTTATTAAAAAGCAAACCTGTTGTAAATAAGTATACGGAAAGATTATATTCAATATCAGGGCAAGTTCCCAACCCAATTAATATGCCAAATTATTGCTATTTTAAAAGTAGATGTGAAAAATCTTT
Organism: uncultured Clostridia bacterium; assembly: GCA_947072265.1. Lineage (GTDB taxonomy): Bacteria > Bacillota > Clostridia > Oscillospirales > Ruminococcaceae > CAMTHN01. The sequence continues at coordinate 3,077 of CAMTHN010000016.1, forward strand.
TGATAAATGTAATGGAGATTATCCTTCTCTTAATGATTTAGGTGATGGTCATAAAGTTTCTTGTTGGCTATATGATAAAGATTCAAAGGGGGAGAGATAATGTCATCGGAAATATTACAAGTAAAAAATTTGGTTAAATATTTTCCTATAGGCAAATCAATGTCTAAAAAAAATAAAAGTGTTGTAAAATCTGTAGATGGAGTTTCTTTTTCTATAAATCGTGGAGAAATAATGGGACTAGTGGGTGAATCTGGTTGTGGAAAAACTACTGTTGGAAGAACAATATTAAGACTTCATGAAGCAACCGGAGGAGAAGTTATTTTTGATGGAAAAGATATATTTAAATTAAACAAATCTCAACTTAGAAAAACTAGACCAGATATGCAATTAATATTTCAGGATCCATATAGTTCTTTAAGTCCAAGAATTCCTGTTGGAGATATAATTGGAGAAGCTGTTTTAGAGCATAAAATAGTTTCTAAATCAGAATATAAAGATTATATTATAAAGATAATGAAAGATTGCGGATTACAAGATTATCATATTTCTAGATATCCTCATGAGTTTTCTGGAGGACAAAGGCAAAGAATTTGTATAGCTAGGGCAATTGCTTTAAAGCCCAAACTTATAGTTGCGGATGAGCCTGTTTCTGCTCTTGATGTATCGATACAGGCTCAAATTATAAATCTTTTGAAGGACTTGCAAAAAGAATATTCTTTAACTTATTTATTTATTTCTCATGATTTATCTGTTGTAGAGCATATTTCCGATAAAGTTGGAGTTATGTATCTTGGAAATATTGTAGAAATGGGATCCAAATATGATATTTTTAAAAATTGTATGCATCCATATACAAAAGCATTATTGAGTTCTGTTCCTATTCCTGATCCATCTTATAAATGTGATCGAATATTATTAAAAGGAGATATACCATCTGCATCTAATCCTCCTTTAGGTTGTAAATTCAATACTAGATGTCCAAGTGTAATGGATATTTGTAAAAAAGTTTCACCAGAGTATAAAGATTATGGTAGTGGTCATATGGTCGCATGTCATCTTTATACTAAGAGTTAAATATGAAAAAAAAAGATAAAAATAGTTTTCAAGATAATGGTATGACAATAGCGGAGATGAATATTGATGGTATGCCTTTTTATGATAAAAGTATCATTAATAAAAGTAAAAATTATTATTCTGGATCATATATAAAGTTATCAAAATTAGAGAGAAAACAAGTTGTTAAGATATATTTAAAAATGATATTACCTGTAGGTGGAATTTTTATTTTAATATATTTTTTAATATTTTTTGGATTCTGGATTTTATTTAAGTAAAAAGCACACAACATTTGTTGTGTGCTTTTTACTTATTGAATTATTCCTCCACCAGCTACTATATCATTAATATATATAACAGCAGATTGCCCCTTTGTAATAGCTCGTTGTGGTTTATCAAATTCTATAGATGTAATATTATTATCCATAAAATAAATTTTTCCAGAAGCGAATTTTGCTTGATTTCTTATTTTAATATTTAGAGATATATTAAATAAAGTAGATTTATCAACAAGCCAATTGGTATCAGATATATTACATTGGTTTGAAAATAGATGAATTTCATCACAAAGAGTTATTTCTTTTGTTATAGGATCCAATTTTGATACAAACATAGGTTTATTAAATGTTATTCCTAAACCTTTTCTTTGTCCTATTGTGTAGTTCCAAAAACCTTTATGTTTGCCTAGTATATTTCCGCTTATATCAATAAAATTTCCTTTTGGAGAACATTCAAAAGTATATCCTTCTAAAAAAGTATTATATCCATTTTTATCTATAAAACAAATTTCCTGACTATCTTTTTTACTACTGATGTTACCCAAATTATATTTTTCTGCCAACTCTCTAACTTGGGGCTTAGTATATTTACCTAATGGGAAAAGAGTTTTTTCTAGGTGAGATTTTGGTATATTATATAAAAAATAACTTTGATCTTTTTTATCATATTCTGCTTTCGCTAAAAACATTTGACCGTCTTTATGTATTATTTTTGCATAATGTCCAGTAGATATATAATTAAATCCCATCGACATAGCTTTATTATAAAAATGATCAAATTTTATTGATTTATTACATACAATACAAGGGTTTGGAGTTTTTCCATTTTTATACTCTTCTACAAAATAATCAACGACATTTTTTTTAAATACGTCTTTAAAATTAAATGTATAATGAGGAATTCCCAGTATATCTGCTATATCTTTTGCATCGTTTACATCGTCTATAGAACAGCAAGAATCTTCTCTATCAAAAATATCGTCCATAGGATGCCATAATTTAAATGTAACTCCTGTTACATCATATCCCATATCTATTAAAAGAGCGGCAGCTACAGAACTATCAACTCCACCGCTCATTCCTAGTAAGACTTTTTTCAAAATAATTCTCCTAAAATTTATTATTATAAAGGTCAGTAGATAGATATCTTTCCCCAGTATCAGGAAATATAACTATAATATTTTTATTTTTATTTTCTTTTAAAAGAGCAAGATTAGTTGCGGCTTTTAAAGCAGCACCAGATGAAGGCCCGACAATTAATCCCTCTTCATGTGCGAGTAAACTACAGTGATATGAAGCGTCAAGATATGATATTCTATGTATTTCATCTATAATATCTATATTTAAAATTTTAGGAATAAATCCAGGACCAATTCCTTGTATCTTATGATATCCAGCAGAATAACCATTTAAAACAGAAGATTCTTCTGGTTCTACAGCTATTATTTTTATATGAGGTATATGTTTTTTTAAAACTTCTCCAACACCTGTAATGGTTCCGCCTGTACCAACACCACAAACAAAGATATCAATATCTTGATTGGTATCTCTTAAAATTTCTTTTGCAGTTGTGTGTCTATGAATTTCATTATTAGATACATTTTCAAATTGATGTAAAATAATAGAATTTGGAGTGTCCTTTTGAAAATCTATAGATTTTTGAATAGCCCCTTTCATACCAAGTGAAGCAGGTGTTAATATAATTTCTGTGCCAAGAGCTTTAAGTAAATGAATTCTTTCTATTGACAATGTTTCTGGCATGGTTAGAATAAGTTTATATTTTTTAGCAGCACATATAAAAGCAAGTCCAATACCTGTATTACCACTTGTAGGCTCTATTATAATAGTTTCAGGGTTTAATAGTCCAGATTTTTCTGCATTAGATATCATAGCAATACTAGTACGATCTTTTATAGATCCTAGTGGATTAAATGATTCTAACTTTGCTATTATTTTTCCGTAAGTATTTAGAGATTTATTATAATTAGTTAATTCAAGCATAGGGGTATTTCCGATTAATTCTATCAAAGATTTTTTTATATTTGTCATAAAATGCCTCTATCTATATAATTTTAGAGTAAATTATATAATGTTATATTTAATAAAATTATAGCTATCTAAGCACATATCTTGAAGAGATTTTTTTGCCTGCCAGTTTAAAAGTTTTTTTGCTAGTTCAGTATTAGCGTAGCAAGATGCTATATCTCCTGGTCGTCTATCTACAATATTATAAGGTATATTAATATTGTTTACTTTTATAAAAGTTTCAACAAGTTCTAAAACAGAATATCCTTTACCAGTTCCTAAGTTTATTTTTATAAGTTCATTATTATTATTTATATAATCTAGAGCTTTAATATGACCATCTGCCAGATCGGAAACATGGATATAATCTCTAACACCTGTTCCGTCAATTGTATCATAATTATTTCCAAATATATTTAGACTATTTAATTGTTTAGTAGCAACTTTTATAATATATGGCATAAGATTATTAGGAATGCCAGATGGATTTTCTCCAATAATTCCAGATTTGTCCGCACCAATAGGATTAAAATATCTTAATATAGCTATAGACCAAGAAGGGTCTGATTTATATATGTCTATTAAAATGTTTTCTATTATTAATTTAGAATACCCATAAGGATTTGTGGTAGATAGTTTATCAGTTTCTTTTATTGGAAGATATTCAGGATTTCCATAAACTGTAGCAGATGAACTAAAAACAATTTTTTTACAGTTAAATTCTTTCATTACATTTAGTAGAGATATAGTACCTACTATATTATTATTATAGTATAGTAGGGGTTTTTCAACAGATTCTCCAACTGCTTTAAGTCCTGCAAAGTGTATTACAGATGTTATTTTATATTTTGTAAAAATATTCTTTAAAAAATTAGTATCGCATATATCTGATTTTAAGAATATTATATTTTTTTTTGTTATGGTCTGCAATTTCTCCATAACAGAGAAATCACTATTAGATAGATTATCTAATACAATAATTTTATCAGATATAGATTTTGATAGCTCTACAACAGTGTGCGAACCAATATACCCAGTTCCTCCGGTTATGAGAATAGACATAGACAAACCTCACTTTATAATGTTAATAATTAGAATTATATTGTAATATTTAGATAAAGTCAATTCATAGAAATATCTTATTTAATTATATGATCCTTGTTGAAAAATTCATAGAAATTTGTTATATTTATAATAAATTTCTATAATATATTATTTATAATAAATAAGAAAGAAAGTGATTTTTTGGAGAAATTTTCTTTAATAGTTGTAGCTGCAGGAAGTTCAGCGAGAATGGGAGGAGTTTCTAAACAGACATTAGTTTTAAACAACATACCGGTTGTTTGTCATAGTTTGATAAAATTTAATAAAATAGGACTTATAAACGACATAGTTGTAGTGACTAGATCAGCAGATATAAATCTTGTTAAATATTATGTAAAAGAAAATAATATTACAAAGGTTTTAAATGTTGTATCAGGGGGAGAAACGAGGCAGCAATCTGTTTCTAATGGTATGAGATATATTAATAATCAAACTGAATACATAGCTATACACGATGGTGCAAGGCCTCTTATTTTAAAAGCAGATATAATAAATGTTTTGAAAAATGCAGTTATATATGGATCTTCTGTATTGGGCGTCCGATCAAAGGATACTATTAAAGAAATTGATGAAGAAGGATTTATTAAAACTACATATAAAAGAGATAGTTTAATTCATGCACAAACTCCTCAAGCTTTTAATAAAAAGAATTTTATAGAAAGTTTAAATCATTGTATAAGAAATGGATTAGATTTTACAGATGATTCACAAATGTATGAAAAGATGGGATATAAAATATTCTTTACAGAAGGAAGTTATACTAATTTAAAGATAACAACTAAAGAAGATATATTATTAGCTAAAAGTCTTATATTAGATATAGCTGAAAAAGAGAAGGTAGATGGATGATAAAGATAGGACATGGATATGATGTTCATAGATTGGTAGAAGATAGAAAATTTATTCTAGGTGGTGTAATAATACCCTATAATATGGGGTTATTAGGACATTCTGATGCTGATGTAGTTATTCATGCTGTTATAGATTCATTATTAGGTGCAGCTGGGATGGGAGATATAGGGTGTATATTTCCTGATACAGATGAAAAATATAAAGGTATATCTAGTAGAGAATTATTAAAATATGTATATAAATTATTAATAGATATTAATTATAGTATAGGAAATATCGATATAACTATTATAATACAAAAACCATACTTAAAACCATATGTTGATTTAATGAAAAAAAATATATCAGAAGATTTAAATATGAATATAGGGGATTTAAATATAAAAGCGACTACAGAAGAAAAAATGGGATTTACAGGGAGAGAAGAAGGGGTTTCTTGTCATGCTGTATGTATATTAAATATAGATACATAGGTTATCAATTTTTAATTTTCAAGCATATAATAGTTTTCAGAGGGTGATAAAATGGATAAAAGAAAACTAATTGTATTAAGCTCAATAACATATGCATATAGGGCAAGAGATTTTTTATTTAAAAAAGGAATTCAAGTTACTATATTAAAAACCCCTTTAGAATATTCTCCCCGAGGTTGTGGGTATAGCGTTGAAATAAAGGAAGAAATTCATAATATAGAAGAAATTTATCTTGAATTAAAATGTGCAAACATAAAAGTTTTGGGATATGTGGAATAGATAAATTATTTTTATAGAGGTGATTATATTGTTTTATTTTGATAATGCGTCAACTAGTTACCCAAAACCTCCTAATATGAAAGAAAATCTTTGTTATTCGATAGATCATTTTGGAGGAAATCCTGGAAGAAGTGGACATAATATATCTATGAAAACAGGAGAGAAGATATATCAGGTTCGGCAGATGATTTCAGAATTTTTTGGATCTGAAATTGAAAATGTTATTTTTACAAACAATTGTACAGACAGCTTAAATATAGGAATCAAAGGAATTATTTTAAAAGGAGATCATATAATAACAACCAATATAGAACATAATTCTGTTCTAAGACCACTTTTTAAATTAGAACAGGATAGTATTATAGATTTATCTATAATAGATGTTGTTGATAAAACAGATCAAGAGATTATAATTGATATAAAATCGAACATAAAGTCTAATACAAAATCTATAATTATGAACCACGGGTCAAATGTAATAGGGAAGATAATGCCAATATCTGATATAGGTATGTTATGTAAGAATAACAATCTTGTTTTTATTGTAGACGCGGCACAAACAGCAGGTGTTATTGATATAGATATAGTGAAAAATAATATAAATATTTTATGTATTGCTGGACATAAAGGACTATACGGATGTCCTGGTATAGGAATTATGATTATAAATAATATAAATTCCGAAGATATTAAAACGCTAAAAGAGGGAGGAACAGGGAGTGTTTCTCATGATTTTAAACATCCTTTTTTTATGCCTGATAGATTTGAATCAGGAACATTAAATACTATAGGTATTATTAGTTTAGAATGTGGACTAAATTTCATAAAATCTAAAGGGATAAACAACATATATAATTTTGAATATTCTCTATGTAAATATC
>CAMTHN010000017.1 GCA_947072265.1 uncultured Clostridia bacterium
ACTAATATGGATGATATAATGTTGTTTAAATTATAGTCTAATTCGATAATCTCTTTTCTACTTTTATTTAAATGTGGAATTTCCCATTTATTTAAAATCATAAATACCCCCTAAATAAAAGCAAATTATAACATAAATTATCTAGTTATTCAATTAATCTATACTAAAAAAGTACTATGAACTTATGAAAGTTTAAACAAATATCAATTCATTTTTATCATTAATAGTAATATCTATATTTTCTTTTGAAGATTGTGATAGTATTATATCTGATATTTTATTTTCTATTATTTCCGCAATAATATTCCTAACATTTCTACCGCCAGAGTTATTCATAAAGCTTTTTTTTGCTATATAATCAACAACATTTTTATCTATTTTAACATCAATATTTAAGGATAGTAATCTTTTTTTAAGCTCTTCTATATGATTTTTAACAATATTTATAAAATCTAATTCTTCTAAATTATTAAATAAAATAGTATTATCAATACGGTTCAAAATTTCTGGTTTTATATATGTCTTAAGTTCATCTAAGACTTTTTCTTTAAAATTAATTGATTCATTTCCAAAACCTATAGATACACTATTTTTAAAATACGACGCTCCAATATTAGAGGTCATTATAATTATACAATCTTTAAAATTCCCTTTTTTACCACTAGAATCTGTTAGATTTCCATCTTCTAATATTTGTAATAATATATTTAATATATCTGGATGTGCTTTTTCAACTTCATCAAATAAAATAATGGAGTTAGGCATGTTTCTAACTTTTTCTACAAGATGACCACCATTACCATACCCTATATATCCAGGTGGAGAACCTATGATTTTTGATATAGAATGTTTTTCCATATATTCTGACATATCTAACTTTATAAATTTATTTTTATTTAATAATAGTATATTACTTAATTTTTTTGCAAAATATGTCTTTCCAACTCCACTAGGACCAATAAATAAAAATGAGCTTATAGGTCTATTTGGATCTTTTATTCCTATTCTAGCTCTTTTAATTGCATTAGATACAGCCAAAATAGCTTGATCTTGTCCATATATTTTTTTCTTCAGTTTATATTCTAAATCCAACAAATCTTTTCCCACTTGATAATCAATACTCCCGATAGGAATTCCAGTCCATATAGAGATTACATCTTTTATATCTTCTTCAGTAATAGATATATTATTTTTATCTTCTAATTTATCTAATATTAAAATATCTTTTCTTTCATCTAAAAAGCTTTTATTATCTTTTTTATCCTTCTCTATTATATTTTTTAACTTTTCAAAATCTTTATTATCAAAATATAAAGATTTTTCTTTTTCTGTATAAATATTTTTTTTAATTTCATTATTTAGTAAAAGTCTTTTGAAATTAACCCTCGCACACGCCTCATCAATAACGTCTATTGCTTTATCTGGTAAATTTCTATCATATATGTACCTTTCCGAATAACTAATTGCCTGTACAACTATCTCTTTAGATATAGTTACATTATGATAATTTTCAAAATCTTTTTTTATGCCCTCAACTATTTTTATACATTCTGATATTGTTGGTGGATTTATATTAACTTTTTGAAATCTTCTCTCCAAAGCCATATCTTTTTCAATATATTTTCTATATTCTGTAAAAGTAGTAGCTCCTATGATTTGTAAATCTCCTCTTGTTAAATATGGTTTTAATATATTAGCTGCATCCACTGTTCCTTCTACTGATCCCGCCCCTATTAAACAATGTATTTCATCAATAAATAATATTATATTCTTTTTTTCTAAAACTTCTTCAATTGTATTTTTTATTCTATCTTCAAAGTCACCTCTATATTTTGATCCTGCAATCATAGAGTTTAAATTTAAAGAAATAATTTCTTTTTTATTCAAATTATCAGTTAATTTTTCTTCATATATTAATTTTGCAATTCCTTCAACTATTGCAGTTTTTCCAACACCTGGATCACCTACTAAACATGGATTATTTTTTGTTTTTCTAGATAAAATATGTGTTATTCTTTCAATCTCTTCTTCTCTAGAAAAAACTTCTCCTATTATTCCTTCTTTTGCTTTTTTATTTAAATTAGATCCATATTTATTTATATACGATTTCTTTTTTTCTATTTGCTTATATATAGAATTTTTTATTACTGTTTTTTCTTTATCTTTTCTTATAGAATTTGAATTATTTAAAAGAGAAGTATATAGTTCATCAAGATTTATATCTAAATCTTTTAAAATTTTTCCTGCACAACTGTCTCTATTTTTTAAAATAGACATTAATATATGATCTGTGCCTACCTTTAGGCATTTTGTATTTATCGACTCGTATACAGCATCTTCTAAAATCTTGTTTATACATTTAGTTAAATTATTTGTATCTAGTTTTGTTTTAATCCCTACACCAATCATATCATCTAATATACATATAACTTCATCATAAAATATATTATTAATTGATAATATATTAGATCCAATATTATTATTTTCTTTTAATATTCCACATAAAATATGTTCACTTCCTACATATGTATGTCCTCTGTTTGATGCTATAGATATACCCATATTTATCACTTTATTAGATTTATCCGTAAAACCATTAAATATAAACAACTCTCCATCCTCCTATTAAAGAAATATATTATTGTTATTTTAATATATTTCTTTAATATATCTTGTCGTAAGATAAAAATATTATTTTAAAATAATTATTATCTAATAAGTTGTAACACCTGATTAATATTTTACATAGTATAGGTCATAAAATTTAATTAAAGGAGGAAAACATTATGAATTGTAATAATTTATTTGGCGGAAATTGTTCTTGGATACTTATAGTTGTACTGCTTCTTGTTTGTTGTGGTGGAAATGATAAAATCGCAGATAATTGTGGAAACAACTCTTGTTGTTAATTACTAAATAAAAAAGAAGCAGAGGATTATTCCTCTGCTTCTTTTTTATTTAGATTTATTAGAAATTTTTATAGAATAAATATAACCAATCATAAAAATAATAAATGAAAATAATATGTAAAACCAAAAATTATTTCCGCCCATACTACCAAAAAATATTATTAATGATCCAAATATTGCAAGACAAGGAACTATATATCCTTTTATTATTCCTTTAATTTTCTTTTTATTTGCAAGCCTAATAACAGCAATATACAAAAAGATAAATAAAATATAATTAAATACAATGGATATTTCTGATATATCAGAACCACCAAGAACATTATATTTAGTTAATATATAATGTAAAAATAATGCAATCAAAGAGAGCGAACATGTTATAATAGCGGCACCAATAGAAATACCCAGTTTTTTATTGATTTTTTTAACTTTATCAGAAAAAGGAATTAAATTTTTAGTAGCTAAAGAATATGGCATTCTAATTCCACCCAATATAACTCCATTTAATGTCCCTAAAACAGATATAACCACAAACGTAATAATAATATTTGCTCCACTATTTCCTAGCAAATTAATTGCAGCATATTGAACATGACTATCTCCAAGTTCAATAATTTTTTCAGGTCCAACATAACTAGATATCCCGATAAAATATGCTATATATACAATTAATATAAGTATTGGACTTATTAATAATGCTAAAGGAAGATTTTTTTTGCTATTTTTTAATTCAGAACTTATATTAGTCGCTATATACCAACCATCAAAAGAAAAAGCCATAGGAGCCAGTGCTAAAAGCCAACTTGTAGACATAAGTGTCTGTGTATCTACAGTATTTATATGAGATACATCTCCTCCAACTAATCCTCCAATTCCAATAATTATTAAAGGTATTAATTTTATAATAGTTGATGCTCCTTGAAATAATCCAGCAAATTTTGCAGATAAAATATTAACTATATAAAATAATATCATACATGCTAAACCTATTAATATCTGAGTTTCCAATTTTGGTTCTATACCAAATAAAATAGATATATATATACCAGAAACCCAGGCTAAAACTGCAGATAATCCAGGATAGTATGCTAAAGTATTAAACCATCCAAAAGCACTAGCTATTTTTCTATTGCAAAATTGATCAGCATAGGAAAAAATTCCTCCTGATCCATCTGTTATAGACGCCAATGTTCCCATAGCCAAACTTCCAAAAATAATACTTATAGCTCCTATCATAAACACTAAAATACCAACACCAATATCTCCATTAGTTAACCTTAAAATATCATCACTTTTAAAAAATATTCCAGACCCAATAACAATACCTACTATCATTGCTATAGCTACAAATAAATTATACTTTTTTTCTTTCAATACCAATCACACCTTTTATTATATTATAAATGCTTTTCAAAAGCATATATATCAAACTTTATTCACTTATATGTATAGTCTTGTTTATTCCATCACTAGTAATAATAATATTTCCATCAAAATCTGTTCTATAAACTTTTTTTGAATATCTTCTTAGTCTATCTACAACATTTATACTAGGATGATTATATTTATTTTCTTTTCCTACAGATATAATATAGATATCTGCCATAATATTATCTAAAATATTTTTTGTAGAAGATGTATTACTTCCATGATGAGGAACTTTTAATATATCAGATTTTATATTAATATTCGAATTGGATATATCCATTTCAAGTTCTTTTTCCATATCAGATGCATAAAAAACAGAAATTTCTTTATATAAATATGTTAGTACAATAGACATATTATTTACCTTAGAATATTTTTTTTGAGATGGAGAAATAATTTTAATAAAAGAATTTTCTAAAATAAATATATCATCTTTTTTTACATATTCAATAATAACTTTATTATCTTTAATAGAATTATATGAATCAATATAATCTTTTATAATCCTTCTATCCTTTTCTATATCAGGAAAAATAAGTTTATCTACATAGATATTATCTAAAATATCATCCAATCCATCCATATGATCAGAGTGTGGATGAGTTAGTATAAATAAATCTATTTTATCTACATTAAATTCTGATAAATATTTTAACAATTTATCAGAATAAATATCTTCTCCTGTATCAATAAGAACATTATAACCTTCAGATTGTATAAGCGAGCTATCTCCATTTCCTACATCTATAAAATGAAAAATTATATCATCATATCCTTCTGATATAGGTGGAGAATATTTTTTAGATATGTTTTTTTCAAATGATAAATTATTTAAAGCGCTATATAGGGTATTTTTAATAAAATTATCTTCTTTTGAAAAATATATAATAGAAATTAAAATTATCAATATAACTATTATTTTAATATTCTTTGTATGCATAAAATATACCACTCCTATATTAGGTTTATTTCTTTTTAATCCTAACTTTTGATTTTGCATATCTAGGAGTTTTTTTATTTTCTTTTTTATTTGATTTTTCAGGTAAACTAAAATATGTAGGCATAGAGTTTGTAGAGCATTGAACCAAACATTTATCTTTATTTCCTATTAAATCAAATCGTCCTGCTTTTTTTAAAGCACTTATTATTATTTCTTTATTTTTAGGATTAAAATATTGTAAAAGTGCTCTTTGCATTGCTTTTTCTTCTTTTGTCCTTGGAACATATACTTTTTTCATCGTAAAAGGATCCATACCTGTATAAAACATACACGTTGAAACCGTTCCAGGAGTTGGATAAAAATCTTGGACTTGTTCTGGTCGTATATCATTTAATTTTAAAAATAATGCAAGTTCAACTGCATCATTTATAGTGCTTTCTGGATGTGAAGACATCAGATATGGTATTAAATATTGTTCTTTACCAGCTTTTTTAGTTAAATGATAAAATTTATCACTAAATTTTTTATACACCTTCATAGAAGGTTTTCCCATTGCTGCTAAAACTCTATCAGAACAATGTTCTGGTGCAACTTTTAATTGTCCACTTACATGATGTTTAATAACTTCCCTTAAAAATTCATCATTATCATCCGCTAAAACATAATCATATCTAATACCAGATCTAATAAACACTTTTTTAACCTTTTTTATAGACCTAACTTTTCTTAAAAGAGATAAATAATCACTATGATCTACTATTAATTGTTTACACGGTTCTGGAGATAAACATTTTTTAACCTTACACATTCCATGCTCTAGTTGTTTTTTACATGATACCCCTCTAAAATTTGCACTTGGTCCCCCAATATCATGAATATATCCTTTAAATCTTTTAGACTCTGTTAAAATTTCCGCTTCTTTTAATACTGATTCATGACTTCTAGAAGCAACTCTTTTTCCTTGGTGCAAAGATATAGCACAAAAATTACAATTTCCATAACATCCTCTATTATGTGTTATAGAAAATTCAACTTCCTCAATAGCAGGAACTCCACCAACACTATCATAATCGCTATGCCATCTTCTTTCAAAAGGAAGCTCATATATAGCATCAAATTCTTCTCTTGTTAAAATTTTAGCTGGTTCATTCTGGACAAGCATCTTATCTCCATGTCGTTGTATTATCTTTTTTCCTATAACTTCATCCTGCTCTGTAATTTGTATTCTACAAGCTTTTGCATACTCTTCTTTATTTTCAGAAATCATTTTCAAACTAGGACATTCAGCAGAACCCCAAGGTGTATTTTTAGGTTCAGTTAAATAGCAAGTTCCTCTTATATCCCTCATATCATTAATACTTTCGCCATTATAAAATCTTGTGCAGATTTCTTTTATTTGTTTTTCTGCCATACCATATACAAGAAGATCTGCTTTGCAATCGCATAAAATAGAAGGCATAACACTGTCCGACCAATAATCATAATGGGCAAAACGTCTTAAAGATGCTTCAATTCCCCCAACAATAATTGGAATATCTTTACATAAACTCCTTATAATTTCACAATATACAGTGACAGCTCTATCTGGCCTTTTATTTGGTGCTCCGCCAGGGGAATAACTGTCGGTCTTTCTCTTATTTTTAGCAACACTATAATGATTTATCATAGAATCAATATTACCAGAAGTTACCATAAATGCATATTTGGGAATCCCTAATTTTAAAAAACTATTTTTATCTTTCCAATTTGGCTGAGAAATAATGCCAACTGTATATCCTAAAGACTCAATAATTCTAGATATAATCGCAATACCAAAACTAGGATGATCTACATATGCATCTCCTGTTACACATACATAATCAAACTGGTCAATACCTAGATTTTTCATTTCTTTTTTTGTGGTTGGTATAAAAGCCATTAAAATCCTTCTTTCTATTAATATAGATAAAATCTTAATTATTATCTATATTAATATTCATCTCTAAAAAATCTTGTTTAGACATTATAACTTTTCTTTTTCCGCCCTCATAAGGACCAACAATCCCTCTATCTTCCAAATCATCTATAATTCTAGCGGCTCTGGCATATCCAAGTTTAAGTTTTCTTTGAAGATAAGATGTAGATGCTTGTCCAGACTCTACGATACATCGTATAGCAGGCATCAGCATTTCATCTTCAAGATTATCTCCCGAATTTTTGTCTTTTTGATTTGCCACAACTGTTTGCTTTTCTATTTCTTGTATTATCTCTTCGTCATAGTCAGGATTGTCTTTATTTTTTATAAATGAAACAACCTGTTCCACTTCGGTATCGCTAACAAAACATCCCTGAACTCTAGTAGGTTTAGAACTGCCCATTGGAGCAAACAACATATCTCCTCTTCCTAGAAGTTTTTCAGCACCAGAACCATCAAGAATAGTTCTAGAATCAACCTGAGATGATACAGCAAATGCTATCCTACTTGGAATATTAGCCTTTATAACACCTGTAATTACATCTACAGAAGGTCTTTGCGTAGCTATAACTAGATGCATACCTGCTGCTCTAGCCATCTGAGCAAGCCTACATATAGCATCTTCAACTTCATTTGGTGCAGCCATCATTAAGTCTGCCAGTTCATCTATAATTATTACAATTTGAGGCATGGATTTTATATCATCTTTTTTGTTTGCAAATTTATTATAACCCGCAAGATCTCTAACCCCGCTATCTGCAAATATTTTATATCTATTAAGCATCTCAGTTACAGCCCAGTTGAGAGCCCCTGCTGCTTTCCTAGGATCTGTAACAACTGGAACTAAAAGATGAGGTATACCATTATATATACCAAGTTCAACAACCTTTGGATCTATCATAACAATTTTAACTTCTTCTGGAGATGATTTATAAAGTATACTAACAATTATAGAATTTATACAAACTGATTTACCAGAACCAGTAGATCCCGCTATAAGTGTATGTGGCATCTTACTTAAATCGGCTATTGCCATATTTCCTGTAATATCTTTTCCTAAAGCAACTGTTAATTTGCTTTTAGAATTTTTAAAATCATCACTTTCAATTATCTCACGAAGAGTAACTATATCAACATTTTTATTAGGAACCTCTATTCCTACCGCTGCTTTATTTGGAATTGGAGCTTCTATTCTAACACCAGCTGTTGCTAAATTTAAAGCTATATCATCGGATAAATTTGTTATTTTACTAATCTTAACACCAGCTGATGGCTGGAGTTCATATCTTGTAACAGCTGGTCCCCTAGAAATATCTATAACACGAGTTTGAACACCAAAACTTTTTAAAGTATCAACCAGTCTTTCTGCATTTCCTTTTAATTCTTGGCTTATGTCCTCATTGTCTGAGGGAATAAATTTTTTTAAGAAAGTTAAAGGTGGAATTTTATATTCTTCTTCAATAATATATTTAACATTTGCTGCTTCTAATTCATCTTTCATTCCTTGTATATCTTCTTCTTTTTGTTGTTTTAATAATGTTTTTTTTGAAATAACATCATTATCTTTATTAGAATTCAAGGACATATCCAAAGCAACTTTTTTAACTAAATTATCAATTAAATTTTTTTGATCTAAAGATGCTTCTATAGAATTTTTTTTAGTTTTATTAAATTTATCTTCATCTAATGATAATAATATTTTATCTGAATTTTTCTGATTTATTTCTTTTGAAATATTATCATCTAATGGTATATCAAAATGATTTGTGTTATTTTTAATTTTAGTTATATTATCAGAAATTTGATCGTCTGGTATATCTATAAATTTTCTTTTAGAACAGACTGGATGAGATGGAAACTCAACTTCTTTTTCAATATTTTTTTCAGATGAAATATTTTCTTTATAGGCTTTTCCAATAAGCCTAAAAGGAGCTATTATAAATTTAAAAAAATCTATTAATGTTGATCCTGATATAAGCATAATAAAAACAAATATAAATAAAATAAGAATTATATTTGCACCAGTTATACCAAAAATAAAAATAAGAGGACCAGAAAAAAGTCCACCTAAAAGTCCGCCTCCAATATTATCTACCCCACTAGTATAAAGAAAAATAATATTATCAATAAGATTATTTTCTGTTAAATCTTTCATCATAAATATCTGTATAGAACTAGACAAAAATAATATAAGAAAAAAACTTTGAAAAATTTTAGATTTTAACAAAGAAATAGTTTCATAAGAAATAGCTGTTATAGACATATATATCATAATAGGCCCAAATACATATGATGCTAGCCCAAAAAAACCAAACATAATATTATGCAAAAACAACCATATATTGGTTCCTTGTATAAAAGTTAATGAAGTTAAAAAAATTCCAATAGCAAATAATAAAATAGATAATAGTTGAACATCTGCTTTTTGAGATTTTTTTTGTTTTTTTACTGTTTTTTTATTCCCTTTTAAATTAGATGGAGGATAATTATTTTTAATTTTTTTTTTATTATTATTTTTCTTTTTATACAAAAATTCACCTCATCCATCTATTTAAAATAAATATTTTTTTAATTATATCAAAATTTTAATAATAAAACAATTAAAATAAATCATATAGATATATAC
>CAMTHN010000018.1 GCA_947072265.1 uncultured Clostridia bacterium
ATAATATATACATCTATATTATTGATTATTCCCATCTTTATTTAAAATATATTCATTATATAAATCTAACCTTTTTTCTTTTGTTTGATTTATAGAATTTTCTTTTTTATATTTCTCTATATTTTTAAAATGTCCAGAAATTAAAACTTCCGGAACTTCTATGCCTCTCCAATTTCTAGGTCTAGTATATTGATTATATTCTAACAAACCATTATAATGGCTTTCATCCTCAAAACAAACCCGTTCGGATAAAACTCCATTACATAGCCTCGATATAGAGTCTATTAAAACCAAAGCACCCAACTCTCCACCTGTCATAACATAATCTCCAATAGAAACCTCTTGATCAACAATTTTATCAATAACCCTTTGATCTATCCCTTCATAATGACCACATATTATAAAAATTTCTCTTTTTTTTGAAAGTTCTTTACAATATTCTTGATTCAATTTTTTGCCTCTTGGTGACATATTAATTACATAAGGCATCTTTTCTACACTATCTTCTATCATAGCTAAATAACATTTATAGACGGGTTCTGCTTGTATAAGCATCCCTTTTCCTCCTCCAAAAGGATAATCATCAACTCTTTTATGCTTGTCCTCTGTATAGTCTCTTATATTATAAGATTTTATTTCTATATGCCCTTTTTCTTTCGCTCTACCTATTATGCTTTTATTTGCATAACCCTCACATATTTCTGGAAAAAGAGTTGCAACCTTAAATATCATATATCAAATAATCCTTCTAACGGCTTTATTATAACTTTTTTTTCAGAAATATTTATATCAATTATTACCTTTTCTATAACAGGTATTAGATATTCTCTACACTATCTTCTATCATAGCTAAATAACATTTATAGACGGGTTCTGCTTGTATAAGCATCCCTTTTCCTCCTCCAAAAGGATAATCATCAACTCTTTTATGCTTGTCCTCTGTATAGTCTCTTATATTATAAGATTTTATTTCTATATGCCCTTTTTCTTTCGCTCTACCTATTATGCTTTTATTTGCATAACCCTCACATATTTCTGGAAAAAGAGTTGCAACCTTAAATATCATATATCAAATAATCCTTCTAACGGCTTTATTATAACTTTTTTTTCAGAAATATTTATATCAATTATTACCTTTTCTATAACAGGTATTAGATATTCTCTCCCATTTCCCTTAGAAATATAAACATCATTAGCTCCTGTTTGTATTATATCCACAATTTTGCCATAACTTTCTTCACTATCCAAATCAAAAACTTCACACCCTACAACATCTTTAACAAAATACCTTCCCTCTTCTAGGACAATATCCTGCTTATCTATATATATTTTTTCTCCTATAAACTTTTCAGATTCTTCTCTTCTAGATATACCTTTAAACTTAACAACTGCTGTATTTTTATTATCTCTTATAGTTTCAACAAATATTTTTTCTTTTGTTTTTCCTAAATAAAATTCATCAAATTTCTGAATAAAATCATATCCATCACACATATATAATATCTTTAGTTCTCCTTTTATACCATGATGACCAACTAGTTTTCCAACTTCTAAATATTCTTTATTCATAGATCTTCACCCTTTGCTTTTAGATAATAAATTTAGGGAAAGCTAAATGCCTTCCCTAAATTTATTATCTATTATTTATATAGTCTAGTCTATTTCAACTAAAATTTTCTCGCCAACTCTGCTAGCTGCGGCTCTCATAACTATTCTTATAGCTTTAGCAATACGTCCTTGCTTTCCTATAACTCTACCTTTATCTTCTTGACCAACACTTAGATGATATATAACAACACCATCTTCGTTTGGCTCATCAACTAAAACAGTTACAGAACTTTTATCTTCTACTAGTCCTTGAGCTATTTGAATTAATAATTCTTTCATAAATATAACCTCTTTTATTTTAAAAATTATATAACGTTGTTGTCTTTAAGTAATTTTTTCACTATATCTGTTGGTTGTGCTCCTGTAGATATCCATTTTCTTGTTTCATCTGCATCAACTTTAACCACAGATGGACTTTTAGTTGGATCATAATACCCTAGTTCTTTTATACATCTACCATCTCTAGGAGATCTTGAATCAGCCACAACTATTCTATAAAAAGGAGCTTTTTTTGCACCCATTCTTCTTAATCTAATTTTTACAGCCATATTATTTTCACCTCTTTCATATTATTGATATATATATTACACCTTGAATGTATCCAAGAGTATAAGCTAAATAAGTTTATCTAGGAAGTTTCATCTTTTTATTGCCTTTAAGTTTTTTTCCAAATCCAGAACCAGAAAGCTTTTTCATCATCTTTTGCATCTGTTCAAACTGTTTTAAAAGCCTATTAACATCCTCTATCTTCATTCCACACCCTTTAGATATACGAACCTTTCTATTATGATTTATTACAGAAGGTTTTTCTCTTTCATAAGGAGTCATAGAAGTTATAATTGCCTCTACTCTAGTTATCTGCTTTTCATCTATATCTTCATCTTTTATCTTTCCAGAAATTCCTGGTAGCATAGACAAAACTTGCTTAATAGATCCCATCCCTTGAATATGTTTCATCTGCATTAAAAGATCATTTAAATCAAACTTATTTTCTTTAAACTTTTTCGTGATCCTCTCAGCCTCTACATCATCTACATTATTCTGGGCTTTCTCTATAAGAGTTAAAACATCTCCCATACCTAAAATACGAGAAGACATTCTATCAGGATAAAACTCTTCAAGATCATCAATCTTTTCGCCTATTCCAACAAATTTTATAGGTTTCCCTGTAACCGCTCGGATAGAAAGAGCTGCTCCACCTCTTGTATCTCCATCCAGCTTAGTCAAGATAACACCGTCAATCTCTAAAGACTCGTTAAAACTTTGAGCAACATTAACGGCATCCTGACCAGTCATTGCATCTACTACAAATAAAATTTCTGTAGGGTTAACTGCTTGTTTAATATCCTTAAGCTCCTGCATAAGAGTTTCATCTACATGAAGACGCCCAGCAGTATCCAATATAATAACATCAAACCCATGATCTTTTCCATGGTTTAAAGATTCTTTTGCTATTTCTATAGGAGAAATCTGTCCTTTTTCAAAAAAATGGACTCCTGCAAGCTCAGAAACAATTCTAAGCTGTTCTATAGCGGCAGGTCTATAAATATCACAAGCAACAACCAACGGTCTATGTCCCATAGATTTAAACTTTTTAGCTAATTTCCCCGTATGTGTTGTTTTTCCACTACCTTGCAATCCACACATCATAATTATACAAGGTGGTTTTGATGGGAATTTTATCTTTTCCGCTTCAGACCCCATTAGAGAGCTAAGCTCATCATCAACTATCTTTATAACTTGTTGCGCTGGAGTTAAACTTTTTAAAACATCTTCCCCAACTGATTTATCTGTAACAGCTTTTATAAAATCTTTTACAACTTTATAATTAACATCAGCTTCCAATAAAGAAAGTTTAACCTCTCTCATAGCGTCTTTAACATCAGATTCTTTTAATCTTCCACGAAGTCTAAGTTTTTTAAAGGTTGCCGACAACCTTTCTGAAAGACTTTCAAATGCCATTAAACCACCTCCTTTTATATCCCTTTAAATAATATCTGTTATATATATATCTATAATATTTTTTATTTCTAATATTTTTTTTAGATAGATGCTATTTAAAGAAATCTCATTTTGTAAACCATTTTTATCCAAATCTTTTATACATACTTGTAAAGAATTTAAAAAAGATACAAGCTTTAATTTATCTTCAAATCTTAAAAGAGCTATCTCAGACCTCTTAATATTGTCACTAATACCTTGTCTTGTGATTCCTTCATTTTGAGAAATTTCAGAAAAAGATAAATCACCATTATAATAATTTTCTAATATATCTCTCTGTTTTTCTTTAAGTAGACAACCATATATATCAAAAAACGGAACCATATCTAATTTATTCAATATATCATCAACCTATAAAAACGTTCTTTTGTTTCGTAATTATACTAAATGCACACTTTTTTGTCAAGTTTTTATCTTTACACAACATTAAATGAATGATTTAACTTTCCAAATTTCGCTACCATAACAGTTATATCATCCTGATCATTTTTATGTAATCTTCTTTTCGCCTCTCTAGATATAACGCTACATATCTCTTCTGCTGTTTGTTTTTTATATAATTTTAACTCCATCTCTATCCATTCTACCCCTGTTGATATAACTCCATCAGAAACCATAACCAATATGCTATTATTATCTATACTAGATCTTTGACTATCAAATGTTGCTCCATTTAGTATCCCAATCGGTAAAGAATTTCCCTCAAATTTTAAAACTCTTCCACCTTTATATAAAAATGATGTGCATCCACCAGCCTTGTTAAATTTAACTTTTCCTGTATAAAGATCTATGGTGGTTATATCCAATGTAGCCAAGGATTCTTCCTTAGATTTTATTAAAAGAGATGAATTTATCAATTTTATAGCTGTGCTAAACCCAAATCCTGCTTTTATCAATTTAAGTATTAAAGAACATGTCATCATACTATCAATTGCTGCTTTTTTTCCACTACCCATTCCATCGCTTAATATAAGATTTGCACAACCCCTACTGTCTACAAAAAATTCATAACTATCCCCACAAATATTAGTTTTATCTATCGCATACTGCTTACTACAAAAATCTATAGAATAGTTTGCCTTCTCAAAAAAACTCATTTTACTGTTATCTTTAAGCCTTATTACAGATGGAATTTCTAAATCCCTCGCTAGGCTGTCCGAAAGCTCTTCTGTTATTATCTTTAAATCTCCTATATAACTATTTGATAGATATACATCCACAGATATTCTTCCATATTTATCAAATAAAACAGATATATCACTAGTTTGATACCCTTTGTTTTCAAATAATTTTTTAACCTTTTCTTGCTTTTCATAATCAACCCTAGTAATATCAGAAATTTCATCACTTATATCAAAAAGCATGTTAGACATAGCGTCAAACTGTTCCATCGCTACATATCTCATCTCTTCAGAATTTTTGCTAGATACCTGCTTTGATATCTGATTATCATAAAAAAGATTTATAACAGAAACTAATAATTCTAATCTTCTGCATTTTTGTTGGAAATATAACGGAAGATCAAATTTTGTTATCTCTTTTTTCACCTTTATACATTCTATAGTTTTATCTAAAGCATTTATAGTTTCATTATAATTTTTATCCCAACACTGCATGTTATAAACACAACTTTTACACACTTTATTTGCTGTTTCATGAAATATATTACTAATATTTTGTGTATTTAATCCATCTATTTTTTTCGAAACACTCTCTACAGATAGCTGTAAATCTGATATAGTGTTAGACGCAAATTTTAATTTAGAACTTATACTATTATTTGCATTAATAATTCCTGAATAATCTTTATCAGTCTTACTTATAGATATAAACTCAAATATTTTTTCAGGAATCATTAAAAATATAACACTAGATAAAAATATATCTACAACATCAGAAAAAATAGATATATCATTAGATAATAGTATAAAAGCTACAGAATTTACAATCATAAATACAGAAACCATCAAAAATTTTCCTAGATTATTAAATAATGATGATAAAAAACCTGCTACCACAAACCCACTAGCTAAATATATTAAATTGGGATTGTATAAAGTTATAGCCATAGCAACAACTATCCCAGAAATAGAGGCACCTACTACACCATATTTATACGCCATAGTAAGAATTGCTATAATTCCAATTATATTACCTAAACTCATAAATAAAAAACCTATACCTGTTGTGGATAATATAAATAGCCCAAACAATATCATAAAACTACATTTTTCAAATATATTTAGATCTCCTAAAAATTTTCCTTTGCTAATACAATTAAAGCAGATAAATGTAAAATATGTCATAGATCCAACTAAAAGGCTTTGTGATACTACAAATAATATTCCTGAAAAATTGATACCAATAATAATTAGGTTTAAAGCTTCTATTAAAAATGTTATAACAACACTTAAAAAAGAAACTCCTAGAATATTATATTTTAAAAATTTCGATTTAATAAATAGCTGTTTTGCAACTATTATGAGAAACATGCAGAATATACTTGAAATATTAGATGATATATCTCCAAAAAAAACATAACCTACAAGACTTCCTAAAAAAGATATGTATGATAGATTTACGGGTAACGCAGATGTGACCGCAACATTAAAAGGTGCCATAATACCTAAAACTCTTGCGTTAGAAAATATAAATGACAAAACAAACACCATAATCTGATTCATGATTTGAAAAATAAAACTTTTATCACCTAACCTCCAACTAATCTTTGAAACTTCTAAACTTTTTGTCTTCAAAATAAACACCGCCATCCATTATTTTTAACTTCCAAAATTCCCAATATATTCCATTTGATAATAGATATTATATTTTGGTTAGCTAAAAAAAAATGTCGGAATTTAATTATCTAAAATTATTTTTATATTATCTACAAATTGTGTAACATCTTTTAGATCTACTGTGTCCGTCCCTTCTATCGTTACCGCTATTGTTCCACAAGATGCACCAAATTTTATGCAATCTTCTATACTTTTTCCATTTACATAATAATGTATAAATCCCGCTAATACGCTATCTCCCGCCCCAATTGTAGATTTAACAGATATGTTGGGAACAGAAATATCCAACAATTTATTAGTCTTACCGTTATAATATACCAGTCCTTCGTCTCCAAAACTAACTATAACATTTTCCACAAATCCATCAAATTTATACAGGTTTTTTAATAAATCTTTTTTCCTATCAATCTTGGTACATAACATTTTTTCTATTTCTATATGATTTGGTTTTATTATAAATGGAGATATCTCTTTTATATCTTCTAATGAAAATATATCATTATCTATAACGATTAGATTATTTTCATCTTTAAAACTCATTATAAATTTTTTATATTCTACCGCAGATAGATTTGGCGGCATACTTCCACAAAACATCAAAATATTTTTCTTATCCAAAACTATATTATTATCAACAACATCTTTGATATTTTGATAAATATCAAAATCAACTTTACAGCCTTTTCGATTTATCTTTAACATTCTATTATCTTTTAAAACTATGGAAACATTCTCTCTAACACTTCCCTCAACTAAAAAAAACTCATAACTAATCTTATCTTTTTCTAAAAGTTTTTTAAATCCGTCAAAATTGTCCTTTCCTGCAACTCCAATAACTTTATTTTCTGTTTTAAAAGATGATAAAACCTTAGAAACATTTATAGATTTTCCCCCTGTATAAACCTTTTCTTTTATAGGTTTTACAGGCTCTTCAAAATCTATATCATCAATCCACATAGTAACATCTATAGACGGATTTAGTGATATTCCTATTATATTAAAATCCATAAATCTTTCCTTTCTTATAAAACTAATTTTTTTTAAATATTTTAGTTCCTTGTTTTGTCTCCACAATACTATACCCTTTTTTTTCTATACTATCCCTTATACTATCAGCTTTTTTGTAGTCTTTTTCGCTTCTAAATTTTATTCTTTCTTCTACAAGCTGTTTTATCTCTTTTGGAATATCTTCTTGTTGTTTTACATTATATAGTATTCCCAAAATACTCGTAAATTTTTCAAATAAAACTAATATGTTTTCTAAATATATTCTACTTGTGTTATCACTATCAGATATATATATATTTATATCCCTAACCATATCAAATATAACCGCCAATGCATCTGCTGTATTTAAATCATCATCCATACATCTATTAAATGATTTATTATACTCTTGTATAATTTGTTTTTGTATATCTGTATATTTAACATTAGTATTTTGTTTTATTTCTGATTTTATATTATCTCTAAAATTATATAGTCTCTCTAATGATGATATACAACTCTCGATAACCTCTATTGTATAGTTTATCGGACTTCTATAGTGTGCCTGAATCATCATAAATCTTATAGGCTCATATCCATACTTTTCCGCTACATCTCTAACAGTAAAAAAATTGTTTAAAGACTTAGACATTTTTTTATTATTAACATTTATATATCCGTTATGCATCCAATATTTTGCAAGTTCTCTCCCAGAATAGCATTCGCTCTGTGCAATTTCATTTTCATGATGGGGAAATATCAAGTCCTGTCCACCACAATGAATATCTATTGTTTCCCCAAATATTTTTTCTATCATAGCAGAACATTCTATATGCCACCCTGGTCTTCCCTCTCCAAAACTTGTTTCCCATGATGGTTCTCCTGGTTTAACCTTTTTCCATAATGCAAAATCTAAATTGTTTTCTTTTTTATTCCCTGTTTCAACCCTCGCTCCAGATTCTAGTGAGTCTAATGGCATTTTAGACAACTTTCCATATTCTTCAAATTTATTAGAACGAAAATATACATCTCCATCAACTTTATAAGCAAAATCATTCTCTAAAAGCCCTTCTATCATCTTTGATATAGAATCTAAATTTTCTGTAACTTTAGGAATCATATCTGGCTCTATTATATTTAACCCTAATGCATCTTTTTTATACTCTTTTATATATCTTTCCGAAATTTCTAAACTATCAACTTTGTCTTCTATTGCTTTATTTATTATTTTATCATCTATATCTGTAAAATTTTGAACAAATACAACTTTGTTTCCTTTATATTTCAAATACCTTCTTAAAACATCAAATACACAAATTGGTCTTGCGTTTCCTATATGTATATAGTTATAAACCGTCGGTCCACACGCGTATATACTAATCTCTTTGTTTTTTATAGAAATTAATTCCTCTTTTTTTCTTGTTAATGTATTATATATTTTCAAAAAAAATTTCCTCCATATTATTTATAAATATTTTATATTTTATTATATCACACTCTACTCATTATTAATATTAAA
>CAMTHN010000019.1 GCA_947072265.1 uncultured Clostridia bacterium
AAATTAGTAGGTCTAATAGTTTAATATCTATTAAAAATGGAACTATTTTAGTTAATTATAAAAAAGTATCTGATAATAATTATAATATAATTGTTGGAGATATTATTACGATAAAAAAATTTGGTAAATTTATTTATAAAGATACAGTAACGTTAACTAAAAAAGGATAGATAAAATTAATTTTACATAAATATATATAGGAGGAGTTTTATGAATCCGGATGATATAAAGAATATAAAGTTATCCAAATCTGGAATATTTGGATATAAAGTTGAAGATGTAGATACTTATATAGAATTTGTAAAGTTATATATAGAAAAAAAAGAAGTAGAAAATATAGAATTGCAAAAAAAAATAAAAATACTTGCACATAAAGTTAAAGAATATAAAGATGAAGAGCATGATATAAAACAGGCTTTAATTAATGCACAAAAACTAAGTAATACTGTTCTAAATGATGCTAAAGAAAAAGCAAATATTATTTTAGATGAAGCAAAAGATAGAGTTAGTTCAAAAGTTAAATATGCACAGTTAGATGCTGAAAATATATTAAAAGAAACTAAATATAATATTGAAAAAGAAAGAAAATCTTTGTTTAAAATACAAAAAGAAGTTTCTACTTTTAAAGCAAAACTTTTATCTCTATATAGAACACATCTCGATTCTATAACTGCTTTACCAGAAATTGATGATAAAGATGAAAAAAATGAGATAGATAATAATAATGTTAAAGAGAATAATATCAGTTTAAATTAATTATAAATTTTTTTTAGGAGAGGCATAATGACAAAGGATTATAATAAAAGCTTAAATCTTCCATTGACAGATTTTCCTATGAGAGGTAGCTTACATACAAGAGATCAGCAACTTTTTGATGATATAAATAAAAATAAAATATATGATAAAATAATTGAAAAAAATAAAAATAAACCTTTATTTTTATTACATGATGGACCTCCATATGCAAATGGGGATATACATCTAGGCACAGCATTAAATAAAATATTAAAAGATATTATCATTAAAAATAAAAACATGTCTGGGTTTAAAGCACCTTTTATACCAGGATGGGATACGCATGGGCTTCCTATAGAACTTAAAGCATTTAAATCCTCGTCCAAAGCTAAAAATCTAACAGATGTAGAAATAAGAGAAAAATGTAAAGAATTTGCCTTATCTTGTGTTAAAAGTCAAGGAAATCAATTTAAGGCACTTGGTGTAATCGGAGAATTTAATAATCCTTATTTAACTCTTAATAAAGAATTTGAAGCTAAACAGATAGAAGTTTTTGGAAAAATGTCTGAAAAAGATTTAATATATAAAGGTTTAAAGCCAGTTTATTGGTGTATTGATTGTAATACAGCTTTGGCTGAAGCTGAAATAGAATATGATAATAATAATTGTGATTCTATTTATGTTAAATTTGAGTTGATTGATAATAGTCTATTTTCTGGAGAAATAGATGAAGATAAAAAAATATATTTTGTTATATGGACTACAACAACTTGGACATTACCTGCAAATGTTGCTATATGTTTAGGAGATAAGTTTGAATATGCTCTGGTTAAAGTACTAGATGAATATTTAATTATAGCTAAAGAATTAGTTAATACAGTTATGGAAATTTCTCAAATTAAAGAATATTCTATTATCAAAACTTTAATTGGAAAAGAATTAGAATTACTAAAAACAAAACATCCTTTTTTAGATAGAGAATCTTTAATAATTTGTGGTGAACATGTAACATTAGAGAGTGGAACTGGTTGTGTGCATACTGCACCTGGACATGGTATGGATGATTTTATAGTTTGTTCCAATTATAATGATTTAGAAGTTATAGTTCCTGTAAATGAAAGAGGTGTCTATAATGAGCATGCTGGATTATTTGAAGGAATGCATATATCTAAAGTTAGCGATAATATTATAGAACAGTTAAAAAGCAATAATAATTTATTAGCTATTAATAAAATTTCTCATCAATATCCTCATTGTTGGAGATGTAAAAAAGCTGTAATTTTTAGAGCAACAGAACAATGGTTTTGTTCTATTGAAAAGATTAGAAATATTGCTATATCAGAGATTGATAAAGTTATTTGGAATCCATCTTGGGGAAAAGATAGAATGATAAATATGATAAAAGATAGATCGGATTGGTGTATTTCTAGACAAAGATTATGGGGAGTTCCCATTCCTATTATTTATTGTTATGATTGTGGTGATATTATTATTTCACCAGAAACTATTAAAAACATATCGACAATATTTAAACAAGAGGGATCAGATTCTTGGTATAAAAGAGATGCTTCTGAT
This sequence comes from uncultured Clostridia bacterium, assembly GCA_947072265.1. Taxonomy (GTDB): domain Bacteria; phylum Bacillota; class Clostridia; order Oscillospirales; family Ruminococcaceae; genus CAMTHN01. Next base: position 2,311 of record CAMTHN010000019.1, read on the forward strand.
TTTCTTCCAAAAAATTATTCTTGTAAATGTGGAAGTCAAAGTTTTAGGAAAGAAAAAGATATAATGGATGTATGGTTTGATAGTGGAGTTAGTAATATTTCTGTGCTAGATACAAGAGAAGGTCTAGAAGTACCCGCTGATTTATACTTTGAAGGGAATGACCAATATAGAGGTTGGTTTCAGTCATCTCTTTTAACATCTATATCATTTAGAGGTTCGGCTCCTTATAAAAATATTTTATCACATGGATGGGTTGTTGATGGAGATGGGAGAAAGATGTCTAAATCTATTGGAAATGGAATAAATCCAGACTCTATTATAAAAGAATATGGAGCAGATATTTTAAGACTATGGGCAGCTTCTTCGGACTATCATTCTGATATACGTATATCAAAGGACATACTAAAAAATATAACAGAAGGATACAGAAAAATTAGGAATACTTTTAGATTTTTACTAGGAAATTTAAGTGATTTTGACCCAAATATTGATACCATAGATTTAGAATTTATAGATGATATAGATAAGTGGACATTATTTAATTTTGATAATTTATTAGAAAAAGTTAAATTAGCATATAATAATTTTGAGTTTCATCAAGTTTATCAAATGATTAGGAATTTCTGTGTCGTAGATCTTTCTAATTATTATTTAGATATTGTAAAAGATAGATTATATTGCGAAAAAAAGAATTCTAAAAAAAGAAGAAATGCACAGACTACAATGTATATTATTTTATCAAATATGGCTAAAATTTTATCACCAATACTTGCGTTTACATCTGAAGAAGTTTGGAAATATATACCACATAGAAGTTCTGATAATAAGGAGTCTATTTTATTAAATGATTTTGAAAATTCTTTAAATTTAAATTTAGATACAGATTTTATACAAAAATGGAATAAAATGTATAAAATAAAAGATGAAGTTTTAAAAGCAATGGAAATTAAAAGAGAAGAAAAAATTATTGGATCTTCTTTAGAAGCAAATGTTATTATACATTCTATAGATAAAAATACTATAGATTTTATTCAGTCTAATTTAGTAGATTTAAAAACAATACTTATTTCTTCGGATATAAATATTGTAGAGGATGAAAATGGAGAATATAAGACAGATATATTAGGGATATCTATAAATATTAGTAAATCTTTAGGTAAAAAATGTGAAAGATGTTGGATGTTTTCTAAAACTGTTGGATTAGATAATGAAAATTCAACAATATGTGAAAGATGTTGTTTAGCTCTAGATTAATATTTACATTATTTTGAGGTGAAAATTATAAAATATATATTATATTGTATTATTCCATTTTTTATAGCTATTGATCAATTTATAAAATTTTTAGTTGTAAAATATCTTCAACCTGTTGAAACATATCCTATTTTACAAAATATATTACATCTTACTTATTTAGAAAACAGAGGAGCCGCTTTTGGAAGTTTTGAGGGTAATAAGTTCATACTTATTTTTGTCAGTGGAATTATACTTTTAATATCGTTTTTTTTAATGTTTACTAAAAAGATTCAAAACATATTTTATAAAATATGTTTTGGTTTTGTTATAGCAGGAGGAATAGGAAATCTTATAGATAGAATTTTTAGAGGATATGTTGTAGATTATATTGATTTTAGAATCATTAATTTTGCAGTTTTTAATTTTGCAGATATTTTAATTTCATTATCAAGTATTAGTTTAATTATTTATATTGTGTTTTTTGAAAAACACGTTTGAATTATTTTATAGGAGATTTATAATTTGGATAGTTATAGTTTTATTGTAGAAAAATCAGAAATAAATAAACGTATAGATGTCTTTTGTTCTGAAAAAGTTTTAATAAAAACCAGATCTTTTTTTCAAACTATTATTAAAGATGGATTTGTTTTAGTTAATAATTGTATAATTAATAAAAAATATAAATTAAAAATAGGAGACATTATAAATTTTACTATTCCAGATTTAAAACCTTTAACTGCTATTCCAGAAAAAATGGAATTAGATATTGTGTATGAAGATGAACATTTAATTGTAGTTAATAAGGAAAAAGGTGTAGTTGTTCATCCTGCACCAGGAAATTATACTGGTACTCTTGTTAGTGGAGTTTTATATCATTGTAATGAACTATCTAGTGTTAATGGAGTTATTAGACCAGGAATTTTACATAGGATAGATAAAAATACTAGTGGACTTTTAATAATTGCTAAATCAGATATTGTTCACTTAGATTTAGCCAATCAACTTAAAAATCATACTATTTTTAGAGAATATCATGGAATTGTCTATGGCAAATATAAAAATAAGTCTGATAGTATCAATCATCCTATTGGTAGAAGTTCTAAAGATAGAAAAAAAATGTGCGTAACAGACAATAATTCTAAAGAGGCAATAACACACTATAAAACTATGTCAGAGGGAAATGGTTTTACATATGTAAAATTTTTTTTAGAAACAGGGCGTACACATCAAATAAGAGTTCATAGTTCTTATATAGGAAATCCTTTGGCTGGAGATGATGTATATGGGCCTAAAAATATTATTAAAGATCTTAAAGGACAGTGCTTACATGCAAAAAAAATAACTTTTTATCATCCAATTTTTAAAAAACAGGTTAGTTTAAATACAAATTTACCAGTATATTTCAAAAGCTTTTTAAAAAAACATTTTATATAGAAAAATGTTATATAGGGGGAATAGATATAATGGAAAAAAAAATAATAAATCAATTAAAAATGCTTGCTTGTAAAGTTAGAATTGGAATAATAGAAGGAATCTATAGTGCTCAATCTGGTCATCCTGGTGGCTCTTTATCTATTGCAGATACTTTAGTTTATTTATATTCTAATATTTTAAATATTGATGCTAATAAACCAGATGCTTTTGATAGAGATAGATTTATACTATCAAAAGGTCATACAGCACCTGCATTATATGCTATTCTTGCTCTTAAAGATTTTTTTAATTATAGTGAACTTTTTACTTTAAGAAAAATAAATTCTAAACTTCAAGGTCATCCCGATATGAATAAAACACCTGGTATTGATATGAGTACTGGCTCATTAGGACAAGGATTTTCTGCTGCTTGTGGAATTGCTTTGTCTGGAAAAATATCTGGACAAAAATATAAAGTCTATTCTATATTGGGTGATGGCGAAATTCAAGAAGGACAAGTTTGGGAAGCAGCGATGTTTGCAAATCATAATAACTTAAATAATCTGATAGCTATTATTGACTATAACGGACTTCAAATAGATGGAAAAGTTAAGGATATATGTGATCTTGGAGATATTAAATTAAAATTCAAATCATTTGGTTGGAGTGTATATGATATGGATGCACATAATTTTGAAAGTATGGAAAATACATTTCAAACTATACTTAATAATAATACAAATAAGCCAACTGCTATTGTTCAAACAAGTGTTAAAGGAAAAGGTATTTCATTTATGGAGGATATATGTAGTTGGCACGGAATTGCCCCAAATAAATCTCAATATATAGATGCTATTCATCAGCTAGAACATGAATTAGATAAATTGGAGGAAGAATTATTATGTCTATGTTAGTGAAGAAGGCAACCAGAGATAGTTATGGTGAAAGTTTAGTTGAATTAGGAAAAGAATATAATGATATTATTGTTCTTGATGCCGATTTAGCCAAAGCTACGAAAACAATAATGTTTAAAGAAGCTTTTCCTAATAGATTTTTTGATTGTGGAATAGCGGAATGTAACATGTTGGGAGTTGCTGCCGGTCTTGCTACAACAGGAAAAATTGTATTTGCTAGTTCTTTTGCTATGTTTGTAGCTGGAAGAGGATATGAAATTATTAGAAATTCTATATGTTATCCAAATTTAAATGTAAAAATTGCTGCATCGCATGCAGGTATATCCGTTGGAGAAGATGGGGCAACACATCAGTGTTGTGAAGATATATCATTAATGAGATCAATACCAAATATGACAGTTTTGAACCCTTGTGATGATATAGAGACAAAACAATTAATTAAGAAATCTATAGAGATAAAAACTCCTGTTTATATACGACTTGGTAGATTAGCAACGCCCATTTTAAATAATCCAGATTACAATTTTCAAATAGGTAAGGGTGTTATACTTTCAGAAGGAAATGATATAACTATTATTGCAACAGGTTTAATGGTTTATGAATCTTTAATTGCTGAAAATATGTTGTCTAAAATAGGAATTAATGCTCGTTTAATTAATATACATACTATAAAGCCAATAGATCAAAAAATTATTATATCTGCCGCTAAAGAGACAAGTTGTATTATTACAGTTGAAGAGCATAGTGTAATCGGAGGATTGGGATCAGCTGTATCAGAAGTTGTATGTGAAAATTCTCCTGTGCCAGTTATAAAAATTGGAATAAATGATATTTTTGGTATGTCTGGGACAGCTTCAGAACTATTAAAACATTATGGATTATCTAGTGAAAATATTTTTGAAGTTGTTAAGGATTCGTATTATAAATATAAAAAAGATCTCTACTTTATATAGAGATCTTTTTTATATTTATAATACTATTTTTGTCTATGCACAGTGCAAATTTCAGGAATACCGCTTTCTCTATAGTATCCAGTATCTTTATTTCCACATCCACTATGAGCAATTTTGCCACTTGATGTACAATATTGAAGCTTTTTAACCGATGATGGGATGTTAAAGTCTTTTTTAGTTTCTTTTTCAATAATTGGTGACATAATATTTTTCCAAATTTGTGGAGAAGAATATATAGAACTTATTTCTTTCGGAGTATCATGGCCTAACCAAATACCAGAAATATGAGAAGGAGTAGCTCCTATAAATAGCTGATCTTTAAGATCTTGAGAAGTACCTGTTTTACCAATTATAGTAGTATTAGGCATTTTTGCAGCACGACCTGTTCCATTTTTAGATTCTATAACTTGTTGCAATAGTCTATTCATAACACCAGCTGTATCTTCTTCTATAGCTTTTGATGGTGAATGAGTATTTTCTAATAAAACTTTTCCAGAGGAATCTATGATTTTTGTATATGTTATAGGTTTATTATAATTACCACCATTTCCAAATATTTGGTATGCGGCAGTTATTTCTTTAAGTGTTGTACCATATGTTAGTCCACCAAGGCTAAGACCAGAAAGCGTTATATCAGAGTATACAACACCATTTTTGTTTTCTGAATTAACCAAAGTTGTAAAACCCAATTTTTCTACTAAAAAATCAAACCCAACATTAGGAGTTAGAGACTGTGTAAGTTTTACAGGAATCGTATTTATTGATCTTTGTATAGCTGTATTTACATTCATAGAACCATAATATTTTCTATCATAGTTGTTAGGCCATAATTTAGACTTTCCTTTCTCTAGTATAGTTATAGGAGAATCTTTTAAAATAGTTGACCAGTTTATTAAATTTTTTTCAATCTGAGGAGTATAAACAGCTATAGGTTTTATTGTTGATCCTGGCGATCTAGAAGTTTGAGTCGCTCTATTTAGTACTCTATTACCTTCTTTTTTGCCCCTTCCGCCAACAACTCCTAATATATGACCTTTATAATCAATTACAATTCCAGATGCCTGTGGTATATTTTTTGAAGAAGTATTATTTGTAAATGTTGCGTTGTTATTAAATGCAGTTTCTAATTCTTTTTGTATTTCTAAATTAATAGTTGAGTGAATAGTTAGACCACCATTATATAGTTTAGATTCTGCTTCTTCTTTTGTATATTTCTTTTTTGTTACTAAATCAGTTATTATATCTGAAATTAAGGCATCCATAAAATAGCTTTGAACATCACTATTTTCTTTATTTTTTATAGTACCACCTTTATTTACAACAAGATCTGCATCAACAGTTTGATTATATTCTTCATCTGTTATAAATCCATGTTCTTTCATCTTAGATAATACATATTTACGCCTAGTTTTATTATTTTCTGGATTTTTAATTGGGTCATATTTTGTAGGGCTACGAGTCATAGCTGCAAAAGATGCAATTTCAATTAAATTTAAATTTTCAACTTCTTTATTAAAATAATATATTGAGGCTGCTCCAACACCATCTGTATTATTTCCTAAATGAATTATATTTAAATAGGATTCAATAATTTCATCTTTAGAATAGTGTCTTTCTAAATTCATAGATTTAAATATTTCTTGAATTTTTCTAGAAGCAGTAATTTTATTATCTCCCGTAATATTTTTTATCAATTGTTGTGTAATAGTTGATCCACCTTGTTGTGTACTATATAAATCTAAAAAAAGATTGGCAAAGGCAGCAAATGTTCGTTTCCAATCTACACCTTCATGTTGGAAAAACCTTTCATCTTCTGTTGCTACAAAAGCATTTATAAGATTTTTTGGAATTTGATTTTGATCAACCCATTTTCTATTTGAAGTTGAAAATAATTTTTGAACTTCAACAGATAATCCTTCAGAATTTTCTGTATATATAATTGAGCTATAATTATTCTGTATACTACGTAAATCAATGTCTGTATCACTATCTAAGTATTTCATAACATATACAGTTAGAGAAGTGACAAGAATTGATCCAGATATAACAGCTATAAGA
>CAMTHN010000020.1 GCA_947072265.1 uncultured Clostridia bacterium
TATTAAAAATATTCGTCCTATAAAAGACGAATATTTTTGCCTATAAATCTAACATTATGTTTTTATTTTTATACATATAATCAATTCCAGAAAAAATTGTTATAATTGTTGAAGCATACATAAACAAATTTGCAAAAAATTTTATACTATCTATAGATATATTTATACCAATACTTGGCAAAGCGGCAATACTTATTATACATATAATAGACACCATCTGTATAATAGTTTTAAGTTTTCCATATTTTCCAGCTTCTATAACTACGCCTTTCTCTAATGACAAAAGTCTTAAAGATGTAACTAACAACTCCCTAGCAATAATTAGTATTACCAAATAAGAGGATGCCAAACCCAAAGATATAAATGAAATAAACCCTGATATAACCAATAATTTATCCGCTAATGGGTCCATAAGTTTTCCAAAATTTGTTATTAAATTTCGTTTTCTTGCGATTTTTCCATCTATTGCATCTGTTATACTTGCTATAATAAATATGATTAAAGCTACTATATAGTTATATTTAAAATCTTTTAAAAGAATAAAAAATACAAAAAATGGACACAATAAAATCCTAGAAATAGTCAACTTATTTGGCAAATTCAAATATAAGCATCCTCTCTATTTTATATAATTTATACTAAAACTTCTGCTAAGAGATCATAATCTAGACTATCAAAAACCCTAACATTTATAAAATCTCCTATATTTAAAAGTCCATCAAACTGAAAAAAAATTTTTCCATCAATTTCAGGAGAATCCATATAGCTTCTTCCATAATAAGATTCTGCGTATTTATCATATCCCTCTACAACAACTTCAAAATCTTTTTCAATAAGATCTAAATTATTATTTTTCATAATATTTTGTTGAAGTTTCATAATAGCTATAGCTCTTCTTTCTTTTTCAGTTTCGTCTATATGATCATTCATACTAGCCGCTCTTGTCCCCTCTTCTTTTGAATATGAAAAACATCCAACTCTTTCTAATTTAGAATTTTTAACGAAATTATAAAGATCCTCAAACTCTTGTTTAGTTTCTCCTGGAAAACCAACAATAAATGTCGTTCGTATAACTAAACCAGGGACCTTGTTTCGCATATTCAAAATATGCGATTTATAAAAATCTATATCTCCGATTCTATTCATCTGTTTTAGAATTTTTTTGTTAACATGTTGCATAGGCATATCTATATATTTTAAAATCTTTGGATTATCTCGAATAACAGACAATAATTTTTCGTCTATTCTTTCTGGATAACAGTATAATATTCTTATCCAGCGTATTCCATCAAATTTTGTAATCTCTTCTAGTAATCTATATAAACTATTTTCTCCGTATAGGTCATGTCCATATCTTCCTGTATCCTGTGCTACAAGTATAATCTCTTTAACTCCTTGTGATTCTAAATATTTAACTTCTTTTAAAATACTTTCCATATGACGGCTTCTAAATTTTCCTCTAATTAATGGAATAGAACAATATGTGCATCCGTTACTACATCCTTCAGCAATTTTTACATATGCATAAAACGGTGATGTACTAAGTATTCTTTCTCCTTCTAAGGGAAGGTTATATTTATCAGATATATCTATAACCTTTTCGCCCAAAAGGGATTTTTTTATAGCTTGGCTAATATTCAAATTAGATCCTATCCCTAAAACAACATCAACCTCTGGTATTTCATTTATTATATCTTCTTTATATCTCTCAACAAGACACCCTGTAACAACAACAGATTTTATCTTTCCTTCTTGTTTTAGTGTACAAAATTCTAAAATATTATCTATTGACTCTTGTTTTGCAGACTCTATAAATCCACAGGTATTTATAATTATAACATCTGCCTGCTCTACATCTGGTGTTATTAAAAAACCTTCTTTATCTATAAGGCTTAAAAGCATCTCCGCATCAACCTGATTTTTAGAACACCCTAAAGACACCAAACCAACTTTAACTTTCATTAAAATCTCCTTAAACTAAAATTGATATTACAAATTTTATTATTTATATTTTATTATTTATATCTTCTATAATTTCATCTATTACAATTTTTATATCACTATAACTATGACCCATTCTTAAAAGAGATGTAATTATTTTTTGGTTTCCTTTATAATCTAAAAGATTTTTTTTATGCTTCTTTTCTATTATAAATTTAATATTATCAAAAACATTAACTTCTTCTTGATATTCTTCCAAAATAATTTCAATATTTTCACTGGATATTCCTTTAAGAGATAACTCATATTCAACTTTTTTAAATCCCCATTTTTTAACAAATAGATATTTTTTAGCCAAAGCCATACCATATTTCATATCATCTATAAGACCAATATCTTCCATTTTTTCTACAGATCTTCTTGCAACTTCTTCTGAAACAGATTTTAAAAGCTTTTCATAAAGCTCTTTCCAACTATGATCTCGATATGATATTAGGTATAGACATCTCTCCCGCGCTTTTCGTTCTTCTGCATATAGCTTTATATCGCTTAAAGATATATCTTCTAAAATTTTGCCTTCTTTTAAAGAAAATTTATCTAAAACTTCACTATGTAAGGTAGCAAAATATTCATTATTTATAAAAATATTATAATATAATTTTTTATACTTCTCTATCTTACTAATTATTTTTTTATCCATTTACATCCATCTTATCAACTTCAACATCTAACTTAACTTTTGTTTTTTCTACCTTTTTTTCAACAGAAATATTCTCAGACTCCTTCGCTGACTCAATAACAGCCTTTTGGGCAAGTTCTACCGCTGCCATCTTTTTTGCTCTTTTAGAACTCATTACAAGTTTATCAGCATTTTCTTTTATCAGGGTATAAATTTCTTCTTTTATTATTGGATTATCCTTAAGAAAATCTTTAGAATTATCTCTTCCATTTCCCAATCTTTCTTCTTTATAGCTAAACCATGCCCCGCTTCTATTAACTATTCCTAAGCTCAATCCTAAATCTAAAATCTCTCCTTCTGTGGAGGTACCTTCCCCATACATTATATCGAATTCTGCCTCTCTAAATGGAGGTGCAACTTTATTTTTTACAATTTTACATCTAGTTCTATTTCCTATAATTTCGCTTCCACTCTTAAGAGCCTCCCCTTTTCTAACCTCTATCCTTATAGAAGAATAGAATTTCAAAGCTCTTCCCCCTGGGGTTGTTTCAGGGTTTCCATAAGTAATACCTATTTTATCTCTAATCTGATTTATAAATACGGCAACACAATTAGATTTTGATATGACACTAGTTAGTTTTCTTAAAGCTTGGGACATAAGTCTTGCTTGTAAACCAACATGAGCATCTCCCATCTCGCCTTCAATTTCCGCCCTTGTAACCATAGCGGCAACAGAGTCTAACACAATTATATCAATTGCACCAGATCTAACCAACGCTTCTGTAATTTCCAACGCCTGTTCCCCTGTGTCTGGCTGTGAAACAAGTAGAGAATCTATATTAACTCCTAAAGCTTTGCTATAAACAGGGTCTAAGGCATGCTCTACATCTATAAAAGCCGCTTCTCCACCTTTTTTTTGTGCTTCCGCCACCATCTGAAGGGCAACGGTAGTTTTTCCCGATGATTCTGGTCCATAAACTTCTATAATTCTTCCTCTAGGAACTCCACCAATTCCCAAAGCTATATCTAAACTTATAGACCCTGTAGGAATGAAATCTATATTCATCCCTCCAGCTTGTCCAAGCTTCATAACCGCCCCTGCTCCAAACTGTTTTTCTATCTGAGATATAGCGGTTTCTATTGCTCTCTGTTTATCGCTAATTTTATTATCAGATAATTTTGATTTTCCTATCATAATACATAAATTCTCCTTATTCTACTATTTAAACCCATAAACCCCTCTTATGATACTGTTCTCATCATATATATAAGATGTGTTTAAAAAACAATTATCTTGCAAAATTTTTATTACATCTTCGCTCTGTCCCAATCCAATTTCAAATAATATCATTCCGCCTTTATTTAAAATTTTTTTTGATATTAATACTATTCTATAATAAAATCCAAGTCCATTAGTTTCTCCAAAAAGAGCCTCTCTTGGCTCATGCATAACCTCTGGCTGAAGATTTCCCATATCTTCCTCTGTTAAATATGGCGGATTAGATACTATTAAATCAAATTTTTCAGGCAGATATTCTAAAATTTTCTTATCAAATATATCCAAAAATTTTAACTCTATATTAGAACAATAAAAATCTTTATTTTTCTCCAAATATTTATATGCTAACAAACTATTTTCAATCGCTATGCATCTGGTAATCTGAGTTTCCTTTTCTAATGTTATACCTATACATCCTGTTCCAGAACATATATCAACAAAAGATGTATATTTATGTATATTTATAAATTCAATCGCTTTTGCACATATACACTCTGTATCATTTCGAGGAACCAGCACACCTTCCCCTACAAAATAATCTCTAGTATAAAATGGTTGAGTTCCTAAAATATATTGCAAAGGATATCTTTCCGCCCTTTTTTTAAGACTATTTAGTATATTTATATATATATCCTCAGTTATAATATAACTATTTGAAGCATAAATATCCCCTACAGCAATATCTATATGATTTTGTATAAGCCATAAAACTTCATTTTTAAAATTGCTTATACCTGATTTTTTAAATACATCACACCAGCTATTATATAAATTATTAATAGAAATTTCTACCATTTATCTAAACCTTTTTTAACAGGTATAACTTCTTTTAAAGCAGTAATGGCTATTTCAATCTGCCCTTCATCTGGCTCTTTAGTTGTAAAATTTTGAAGCCATAACCCTGGAGATGACAAAAATCTTGTAAACCAATTATCATGTCGCCCCAAAAATTTTATCAATTCATACCCAAACCCCACAACTATTGGAAGCATTAAAAGCTTTATAGATGTTCTTAAAAAAACTTGATCTATTCTTATTAAAGAAAATATAATTATACTTATAACTAAAACAATAAGTATAAAGCTTGTTCCACATCTTGGATGAAATCTTGTATATTTTTTAACGTTTTCTACAGTTAATTCTTTATGATTTTCATAACAAAATATAGTCTTATGTTCTGCACCATGATACTGAAAAAGACGCTTTACATCCTTGATATTTGAAATTCCTGCTAGATATAAAATAAATATAATTATCTTTAAAATTCCTTCTAGAAGTGATCTAATAAAATAATTATCCTCTATATTAGGAATAATCCCTACTATAAATGTTGGTATTAATATAAATAATGAAATAGATATGATAACCCCTAAAAAAATTCCTATAAAAGAAATAACTGAGGAACACTTATCTCCAAATATGTTAGATAAAAATTTATCAAACTTACTATCTTCTATTTCAATATCTCCCATAGATTTTTCAGCGGATTTATTTAAGCATTTATATCCAAGGGAAAGACTTTCTATGAAATTAAACACCCCTCTTATAATAGGCATTTTTTTAAAAAAAATTTTTTTTGAAACCCCTTCTAAAATAACCTCGGTATCTATATCTCCATTTGGAAGGCGGGTAGACATAACAGTTTTATCTACCCCCCTCATCATAATACCCTCTATAAGAGCCTGTCCCCCTATAGATGTTTTATATGAAGCTTTATTGCTCATCATATTCACCTCTTTCTACAACACTTTGTTTAACCTCTGGATCTCTAGTTTCTCCCTTTTTTAAGTTTATAGGAATTTTTATAAACACTGTTGTTCCAATATTTTCTTCACTTTCTAATTCTAACGAACCTCCATGAAGTGTCATTATTTCAGATGATAAAGAAAGTCCTATTCCAGAGCCTCTTTTTTTAAAATTTGCTTTATAAAATTTTTGTTTTATAAAAGGAAGATCTGCTTTCCCTATTCCACACCCGTTGTCTTTTACCGATATAGTAATAAAATTTTCATCATAAAAAGCATTTATATGTATTATTGCTTTTGGACCAGAATATTTTATAGCATTATCTATTACATTTATAAAAACTTGTTTTAATCTATCTTTATCGCCAAAAATATAAGGAATAAATTCAGGAGAATTATACCTAATATCTATCTTGTCTTTTTTAATTTTATCTGTATATATAAGCAGCGATTCTTCTAATTCGGCAAGCACATCTGTTTTATTATTCACCAATATAAATCGTCCATTCTGCATCTTTGAAAAATCTAAAAGATCTTCAACCATTGATGAAAGTCTCCTAGTTTCGTTAACAATAACCTTCATGCCTTTTTCAAACATCTCTGAATCAGATGGATTTGTCATCATTAAAGTTTCTCCCCATCCTTTGATGGCTGTCAATGGAGTTCTTAATTCATGAGAAACACCAGATATAAAATCATGCTTCAGTTTATCAGATTTAGCTAGGTCATCACCCATATTATTTATCATATCACATAATTCACCAAGCTCATCATTAGAGGATCTTTTTGCCTTAGCTGTAAAATCTCCTGTCGCTATCTTTCTAGCTACAGTTCCAATATTTCTTATCTGTAATACAACAGCACCTGTATATCTATATCCAAATATAAATATAAATATAAAAAATAATATAGCAAGTATAGTAAAATTTAGCATATCTCTAGAAATTATAGAATCTATATTATCAAGATTTGCAACAAAACGAACAGCATGAATTCCACTATCCGATTTTGGAATTATTATACAAACAGACATAAACCCTCCAACAAGAGGAGTATATGAGATATATGTAGTTATACCATTTTTACTTTCTTCTGCTTTTTTATAATCTTTATCTATATCAAATTCATATGGAAATCCACTAGAATTTAATAATATATTTCCGTTTATATCTATTGCCATTATCTCTATTTTTTCTTTATATTTAAAATCTTTCATCAAATATTTAAGTTTTTCTTTTAAAGTATCTTCATTTTTCAAAATTTGATCCGATATATAATCATAGGTAATAGTTGCTCTAGAATATATATATTGTTCTACATTAGAATAATAAAATCTTTTAAGACCAAACGAAACTCCAATAAGAACAGTAAATAATAAAACAAATATTATAACAAGGCTACTTATAACCCATTTATGAGTCATGCTCGTTATCGCCAAAAAACCATCTCCTATAAAAAATATCTAGTCTACCCCATTCCATTTATAACCATATCCCCAAATAGTTACTATAAATTTTGGGGAAGAAGGCTCATCCTCTATTTTCATTCTAAGACGACGAATATTAACATCCACTATCTTGATATCTCCATAATATTTATCTCCCCAAACTTCTTCAAGAATTTTTGTTCTCTCTAAAGCTTCATTTTGGTTATTCATAAAAAATTCTATTATTTGATATTCAACCTGAGTTAGATCTAATACATTATCATTTTTTGTAAGGGTTCTTCTTTTAGGATTAAGCACAAATTCTCCTGATTTTACAATCTTAGATTTTTGTGTTCCTGCCGTTGCCATATTAACCCTTCTATGTATAGCGTCCACCCTTGCTACAAGTTCAGACGGGCTAAACGGCTTGGTTACATAATCATCTGCACCTAACATAAGCCCGCCTACTTTGTCCATCTCTTGTGTTTTTGCAGAAAGCATTATTATACCCAAGGTTGCACTTTTTTTTCTAAGTTGTTTACAAACAGAAAATCCATCTATTCCAGGTAAATTTATATCTAATAAAGCTATATCAAAATCTCCTCCATGTTTATCAAAAACCGCCAATGCATCCTCTCCATTTGCTACATCTGTAACGTCATATCCTGCTCTTTCTAAATTTATAACCACAAAATCTCTTATTACGTCTTCATCTTCACAGATTAATATCTTCTTCATGCAATATCTCCTTTATAAATATATCTTAAATAATTTGATTATTTTATCAATTGTTAAACTTGTTATATCATAGTCTTCATGAGGAAATATTTTAGCTAAATATTTAAACCTTCCATGTTCAAAAATCTCAACATAACCATCATTTAAAAATATATTATCATCATAAGATTTTAATACAGTTTTTATCTTTATTAAAGGAATTGTGGACGATTCCAAACTGTCTTCATAAAGATAAAAACCTAAAATATCACCCGACTCTTCTTTTAAAGTTATTCTACTAATCCAATCTTCTGGTAGTTCTATCATATAATCAAATTTAGTATTTATATATGTTTGAAGCACTTTATTAAAACCATCTTTTTTATATTTTTTCCATATAGTAAAATATAGTTTATGATCTTGTTCTGTATCATATCCATTCACAATTATTTCTGATGGAATTTCTGCCTCTCCATCAGAATCTATGTCTTTAGAAAAAAAATGATTAACTCGTTTTGTTTCTATTAACCCTTTTTCTTCTACTAAATATATAGGATTTAACAACACATCATCTTCATAATATAAAACTTGACTATATATACTAAAATCGTCACCAATAAAATCCAAAATTAAAATTGGATTCCCATTTTTAGAAAAACTTTTAGTCGAATTTATATGAGATTTAAGAAATGGATCTATTTCAATAGAAGACAAATTTGAAAATATTTCTTTATCTTTATCATATTTAAGTAAATGAACAATAATATTTCCTTTATTATCGTTACTAGAATAAACTATTTCATCTTGTTTATCACCATTTATATCAAAAAATTCTAAAAACTCATATTTTTCTGATGATATAAATTCTAATTTATTTAAATTAAATTTATATATATAAAAGTTTTTTTCTAATAAAAAATCAATAAACCCAATAATAATAAAAGTATTATTA
>CAMTHN010000021.1 GCA_947072265.1 uncultured Clostridia bacterium
CCATAAAATGATAGAGAAATATATAATAATAAGTGTATTACTAAAGAAAATATACTTATTATGAAAGATTTTTTAAAATTTTGTTTAAAAGATTGTAAAAAGTCGTGAAATAAAAAAATAGAATTATGAGTCGCGAAATTTTTCATTATATAACTAGTGGCAGATAGGGCAGGACCAATTGTAACTAGTGGTATAGAAAATAAAATAAATATAAAATTTAATTGAAGCAATTTCCAAAATTTTTGAAAATATATTTCAGTATAATAAAATATTTTTCTTTTTTTCTTTTTAGTTTTATCTATACCTTTTCCTGGAGGCGGAGAATGTATAAAAGAAAAAAAATTTGCCATAGATATTTCTCCCATTAATAAATTTTTTAGAGGTTAAAATTAAAAAAACCCGAAAATATAAAATTTAATAAAGCGTCTAATATAGATGATATAAAACATATTAATATTATAATTATATGTTTTATGGTATAAGTTTTAATAATTTTGTTGTTAATTTCTAATTTTTTGGATGGCATAAAATTAGAAAATATTATAGAAGAAAGCTTTATAGACTCTTTACAAGAAATTATTATACATAATATGTATAATAAATTAGGAATTAGTATAATTATTATACAGTATAAAAATCCTTTTATCTGATATGTAGAGTATATGTACGAAAATATTAAGCCGACTCCCATTCCTTTAAATATGGGTATTATAAGTGTAATTATGTGACCAATTCCCCAAAATCCAGTTACATATGATAATAATATAATGAGACCAGATGAAAAAAAAGAATAATAAAGTGTTTTAAATATTGCCTGATTATGTCTACTAGATATAAAATTATTTACAATTTCTCCAATATATTTTTCTAAAGATTCTGATGAATATGAAGTTATGAAATTTCCATAGATAAATCCTATGATAAATAATATAGATATAAACATCATAATATATTTAGAATAGTTAATTGAGCCATATTTTTTATAACTTGTCCTCATAAAAATCAATCCTTTACTTTTTAGATATAGATATTATATATATATTCAAATAAAGTAAAGGATATGATTTTATTTTAGGCTAGTGCTGCTTTTATCATTATAGCACATTCTATTCGCTTTTTTTGTAGTGTACAGTAGATATGATTAGGTTGTAGAATATCTTTTTGATATTCTACATTATTTGCACTACATCCACCACTACAATAAAGTCTTGCCCAACATGTAGAACACTCTGGTTTGTGGTATATAGTTGTTTTTGTAAAGAAATCTTTTTTTTCTTCATCTATTCTCAAACCATCATTTAAATTTCCAATAATCCAATCTTTTTTTCCCACAAATTGATGGCAGGGATAGATCTCGTCATCAGGAGTTATTGCTATGTATTCATTTCCGCATCCGCATCCACGAATACGTTTTATAGCACATGGTCCCTGTTCAAGATCTATATAAAAATGGAAAAAATTTATTTCTTTTCCTTCTTTTTTACGCTTGATTATTTCTAACGAAAGTTTTTCATATTCATTACAAACTATAGGAAGGTCTTTTGTGGTTATAGCATAGTCTTTATCTTCTTTAGAAACTACAGGTTCGACAGATATATGTACAAATCCATAATCGTTTAAATGTATGACATCTTTTGCAAAATCAAGATTATATTTTGTAAATGTCCCTCTAATATAATAATCTTTTAAACCTCTAGTATCCACTAATTTTTTATACTTATCTATAATAGAATCATAGCATCCAGATCCATCAACTCTAGGTCTAAGTTTATCGTTTATTTCTTTTCTACCATCAATAGATAGAACAGCATTAGACATTTCAGCATTTATGAATTTTGTATTGTCATCGTTTAATAAAATTCCATTTGTTGTCATGGTGAATCTAAAGACTTTATTATATTCTTTTTCTTTACTTCGAGCATACGCAACGGTTTCTTTTACAACATTCATATTCATTAGTGGTTCTCCACCAAAAAAGTCTACTTCTAAATTGCGACGACCTTTAGAGTGGTATAGTAGATAGTCTATAGAATTTTTTGCTGTTTCTATTGTCATCATTTTTCGACCCGTTCCAAAATCACCTGTTGAAGCAAAACAGTATGTGCATCTTAGATTACAGTCATGTGCAACATGTAGACACATTGCTTTAATAGGTGATGAAGAAATTTTAGATATAATAGTATGATATTCATCTGTAGTAAATAATGATTGATCATTATATAAAGAAAAAATTTCATTATATGATGAAATAATCTCTGATTCTAGGTAAGTTTTTGACAATTTCAAAAGAATATCATTTGGACATTCTTTTTCTAAATTTCCTGAAATAAGATTTAATATATCGTATGTAATATCATCAACAATATGGACACCACCACTATTTATATCTAGAACAATATTAAATCCATTTAGTTTATATTTATGTATCATATTTTATTTAAAAAGCTCCTTTAAGATAAAAAGCAGACTAACAAAAAGTTAAGAGATAATTATCTCTTAACTTTTTATTAGTTATCTCTTTCGCATTTTTGATTTGCAACTGTACAAGAGGTTTTACAAGCAGACTGGCAAGAAGCCTGGCATTCTCCACAACCGCCTTTTGAAGCGTTTTTTTTAAGGTTAACTTTATTAAGTGTTAGTATATGTTTAATATTAAACACCCCCTAAATTATCTTTTATTAATTGTAATTATAATATATAAAATAATTATTTTCAACTAAAACTTTATATTTTTTGTTTAAGATTAACTCCAAGTATCCCACCAATTGTAGAACAGATTATTATAATGAATAATCTGGAAATTCCTAGCATTGTAATTCCAGACTTAAATATCAGTAGTGAAACTAATATTATATATATTGATAGTATAATACCTGTAATAAATCCGAATAATATTCCTTTTGATTTTATAAATCTTGAAGATAGTATTCCAGAGATAAGTCCAGATATAGCTAAAGATATAGTAGAAATAATAGATGCTAGATAGTTTGGGATATTAAATTTAACAACTAATATTGCCGATAAAAATGCTATAAGTATTGATATAGAAAGTCCTATTATAGAAGAAATTAACATGTATTTTATGCATTTTAAATTAATTAAACTATTTTTTTCTTTCAAATTATAAATCTCCCTCTTTGAATATATTTTAAAATCATTTTGTAAAATATATTCAAAGAGGGAGATTTATATGCATTTATATATAATTTTATTTACTAGATTCTTTTGATATTTGTTTAGCAATCTCTGGAGCAGCTTCTTTTGGTTCTTGTAAAACTTGATTTGCTTGAACTGCCCATCTTTTTATTCTTATTTTATTTTTATCGCTTCCTGTTTCTACTAAAATTGTATCGTCTTTTAAACTAACAACTCTTCCAACAATTCCTCCAGCTGTGACTACTTCGTCTCCAATTTGTAAGGAATTTCTCATATTTTGAGCTTCTTTTTCTCTCTTTTTTTGTGGTTTTATTAAAAGAAAATACATAACAAGAAACATAATAATAATAGGTAACAAAGATAATAATAACCCTGGAACACCTCCGCTACCAGCTGGAGCATCTATAGGGTCAACATTTAGTGGATAGAAATTCATAAAAACACCTCAAATTCAAATTGATTTTCTAGTTGATTATACATTTAAATAATTATTTATTCAAGTATATTATTATAAAAAATTATTGATATAATAATAGTATTATTTTATAATTTAAATTATGATATATAAATATATATTTATGGAGAGTTTATTTTATGAAAAAAACGAATAGATTTAGGGAAATGACTTTACTAAGTTTTTTTATTGCAATTATATTTACTCTATCATTAACATCTTTTGGATTTATTCCTATTGGTATCGTAAAAGCTACAATAGTTCATATACCTGTTGTAATAGGAAGTATTATATTTGGACCTGTTGCAGGAGGGATATTGGGGTTTTGTTTTGGAGTATCTAGTCTGATAGTTAATACTTTTATGCCTACTATAACATCTTTTGTATTTTCACCTTTTTATTCTTTTGGTGAAATAAGCGGAAATTTATATAGTTTAATTGTATGTTTTATACCTAGAATTTTTATAGGAATTTTTCCTTGGTATGCATCGTTTATATTATCCAAGTTTAAATTAAATGAGAATATTAAATATTCTATTATAGGTTTTTTTTCATCTATTATTCATACTATTCTAGTTATTATTATGATTGTTATATTTTTTATAGATGATTATGCTATTGCGAAAGATATGCCTGTATCTAGGGTATTTGGATTTTTAATAGGAATTATATCTATTAACGGAGTTATAGAAGCTATTATTTGCTCTATAATAGTTTCTATAATTTCTCCATTTTTAATTAAATTTCATAGTATAAAATAAATAGAAGGGTGATTTTAAATCACCCTTCTATTTATTTTATACTATGAAATTTTGACTTCTGGAGGGGCCAACTCCAACCATAGATATTTTGCATCCGCTTAGTTCTTCAACCTTTTTAAGATATAATTTACAATTATCAGGAAGTTCATCATAGCTAGTTATATTAGTTATATCTTCTGTAAAACCTTTACAAGATTCATAAATAGGAGAGCATTCAGCAAGCTCTTCTAGTGATGGCGGAAAGTAGTCTATTATTGTTCCGTCATTTTTTTTATAATTTTTACAAATCATAATTTCATCCATACCACTTAAAGTATCTAATTTGTTTATAGCTAAACTTGTTAGACCATTGACTCTAACGGAATGTCTTAGTATTACAGCATCAAACCATCCAACCCTTCTTGGTCTTCCTGTTGTCGTTCCAAATTCGTTACCTAATTTTCTTATTTTTTCTCCAGTTTCATTTAAAAGCTCAGTTGGAAAAGGGCCTTTACCAACTCTAGTGGTATATGCTTTAACAACACCTATAATTTCATCTATCATAGTTGGCCCAATTCCGCTTCCAATACAAACACCAGCTGATATAGGGTGTGATGATGTAACAAACGGATATGTTCCCATGTCTATGTCTAAAAGAGTTCCTTGTGCACCTTCAAATAAAATATTTTTATTTTGTTTGAATGCGTTATATATTTCAATTGAAACATCTTTAACATATTTTGAAAGTTTTTTTGCATATGTTTGATACTCTAAAATAATTTTTTGTATGTCTAAGGAATTTCCATCATAGATTTTTGTAATTATTTTATTTTTTTGTTCGCCAATTTTTAATGCTTTTTCTATAAAAAGCTTTTCGTTTAGTAGATCTACTAATCTAATACCAACTCTTTCAGCTTTATCCATATAACAAGGACCAATTCCTCTTTTTGTTGTCCCTATCATATCTTTTCCAAGTTGTTTTTCTGATAGATGATCTATCTCTATATGCCAAGGCATTATTATATGAGCCCTAGGATCTATAAAAAGATTTTCACAAGAGACACCTCTTGCTATAAGTCCATCAATTTCACCAAGTATGACTTTAGGATCAATTACAACTCCACATCCAATTAAACATAAAGCATCTTTATACAGTATTCCAGAAGGGATTAGATGCAATTTATAGACTTGATTTTTGTTTTCAACAGTATGTCCAGCATTGTTTCCGCCTTGTGACCTAACAACGACATCTGCATTAGAAGCAAGAATATCTATAATTTTACCTTTTCCTTCATCTCCCCATTGAACACCAACTACAACTTTTGTAGGCATTTTAAAACCCCATTTCAGTTATCAAAGTAAAAAATCTAATAATATTATAGCAGAAAAAAATTTTTTATAAAAGGGAAAAAGAATATTTTGAAGTAAATCGGAAACAATTATATTATATTTATGATTTTAGTTATTAATTAGGATGTGGTATGAAATTGAATTTAACTAATAAAGAATATGAAGAATTAAATAAAAAATCATCAAAATCAACAAAACATGTCGGAACATTAACAGGGGCTTTTTTAATAGGTGGAGGAATATGTAGTTTAGGGGAACTATTGGCTCATTTGTATATAAAATCTGGGATGATTATACAAGATGCTTATATGCTAGTATCTATAACGCTTATATTTATTAGCTCTCTTCTTACTGGTTTAAAACTATATGATAGTATTGCTAAATATGCAGGTGCAGGCTCTCTTGTTCCTATAACAGGATTTGCCAATGCTATTGTTTCTCCAGCTTTAGAATTTAAAAGTGAGGGGTATATTATGGGTATAGGGGGAAAGATGTTTACTATTGCTGGACCTGTTATAGTCTATGGGATAAGCGTTTCTGTTTTGTATGGGATAATACTTTTTATATTTCAATCAATATAACAGTCTGGAGGAATTATGTCTAATAAAATAGGAAATGGAACGATAATTTTTGATAATCCTATATATATTATTTCTTATGCAAGTGTAGGGTCTAAGAAAGAAGGAGAAGGACCTTTAGCAGGATATATTGATTTTCTTTGTGATGATACTACATTTGGGGAAAAAACATGGGAAAAATCAGAAAGTCGAATTCAAAAGCATGCAGTTGAAAAATCTTTATTAAAAGCCGATATATCAGTTAAGGATATTGATTTTATAATTGCAGGAGATCTTCTTAATCAATGTATAGGTTCTACTTATGGAAGCAAAGATATGGATATACCATTTATAGGGTTATATGGAGCCTGCTCTACCATGGCTGAGAGCTTAGCAATTGGATCAGTTTTTCTAACTAATGATAGCTTTGAAAATATTTGCTGTGTAACATCTTCACATTTTTGTTCTGCAGAACGCCAATTTAGGTTTCCTTTAGAATATGGAGGGCAAAGAACCCCTACATCTCAATGGACGGTTACTGGTGGAGGAAGTATTATTCTTAGTAATAATCCTAAAGATATTGAAGAAGGTATAGTTATAAAATCTATAAAAATTGGTAAGATAAAAGATTTGGGAATAAAAGATTCGAATAATATGGGTGCTGCAATGGCGCCTTCTGCTGCTTATACAATAAAAGAATATTTAAATGATACTCTAACAAAACCAAGTGATTATGATTTGATTTTAACGGGAGATTTAGGTGAGGTTGGGTCAGATCTTTTAAAAAAGCTTTTAGAAAGGGAAAATATAGATATATCTAAAAATCATAATGATTGTGGATTAATGGTTTATGACGTGGAGAAACAAGATGTTAATGCTGGAGGATCTGGGTGTGGATGTTCTGCTATTACTCTTACTTCTTATATTTTGAAAAAGATGGGGGAGGGTGTATATAAAAATATATTATTTGTAGGAACAGGTGCTCTCCTTTCTACAACAAGTGTTCAACAAGGTGATACTATTCCAGGTATATCCCATCTAATTCATATATGCAAAACAAGTTCTATTGTTTAGCGGAGGAAAATATGGAAATTTTGTATGATTGCTTAAAAGCTTTTTTTGTTGGTGGCATTATATGTATTATAGGTCAGCTTTTTATAAACTATACAAAACTTACACCGGCAAGAATATTAGTCACCTTTGTAGTTTCTGGAGTTATTTTAGGAGGATTAGGGGTGTATAAGCCTTTAGTTGAGTTTGCAGGTGCAGGAGCAACGGTACCGTTGACGGGCTTTGGATATCTATTAGCAGAAGGCGTGAAAATATCTGTTGAAGAAAAAGGTATAGTTGGAGTATTAACAGGTGGTTTGACAGCGTCTGCGGCGGGTTTGACGGTTAGTATTGTTTTAGGAGTTATTATTTCTCTTATATTTAAACCTGGGGACAAAACTTAAACTGTTTGTAAAAAAATCGTCAAAGACAGTCCTTTAATCGTTAAATGGGCTGTTTTTTATTAGACTTTTAAACGATAAATATTATATGATTTATTTAATCATATATTTTACGTAATATATTAGCATAAAGCGAAAAAAATATATTATACAATTTATTTTTTGTAAAATATATGATATTATGATTTGTATATTGGTATTTATAGTAGTTATATACAATAACTATAATTTTTTAATAAAAATTTTCTATATAATTATTATAGAAAATATATATAAATGGAGGGAAGAACAATGGCGCCTATAATTAATGGAAATAATGGAAATAATAGCAATAATGATGATAATGGTGCTCCAAAAAAAACTTCAACTGGTGCTAATGGAGGAACCTCTAAAGCCTCTGGAACCCAAGGTAAGATCGTCAGAGGTGGACGTGCTATTGATAGACGTAATAGTGATTTAGGCACTTCGCAACCTATTGGACCTAAAAAAAGAGGTGGATTAGATGGGCTTTTTGGAACTACAGATGATGTAGATCCTAAAAAACTTTCACAAGCTGATAAACTTGCTATGGAACTTGATCAAGCAAGAGGTGCGTGGAAAGATGGTCCTAGAACACCAATTGAAAATTTAGATATGGAACATGTTAAAACTGTTCATGAAAATTCTGTTAAAGACAAGAAAAAAGATTACGAAAATAAAGAAAAAGAACAAAGAGAAAGTAATAGAAAAAGCTTTATAGAACCTGATAAAGATAAAACAGGCAAAACTAAGGATATGTTATCTCAAAATGTTGTTAGACTTGGACAAGAACATGGTAGTACAGATTTGGGTTCCTTATATGCGGGGGCTAGTTCTAGAGATAAAACTCTTGAAAGAAATAAAATCCAATTAGAAGGTAAAAATAGTCAAAATAAAGATGGTATAGTACGTAAAGGGACTGTTTCTAACA
>CAMTHN010000022.1 GCA_947072265.1 uncultured Clostridia bacterium
ATTTAATATATTTTTTGGACAGTATGATAAGGGGATAAGTAAGTTAAGTAGAAATCCATCCCATAAAAATAATTTTGAGCTTGTTATGAAAGCAAAATATAGTAAAGGAAAAAAATTATATAAAGCTGAAAATTATTATGAGTCACAAGTGACATTTAACGAAATTTTAGATTATCGAGATAGTAGAATTTGGTATAAAGACTCAATATATCAAATAGGAAAAATTTATTATGCTAATAGCTTATATAATGATTCTTTAGCATATTTTAGCAAAATAGAAGACTATAGTGATGCATATGTTTATCTAATGTTAACTAGAGATGCATTATATAATATGGAAGATTTTAATAATTTTATTATAACTCCATTACAACAATTAGAGATATTAAATGTATTTTCAAAAATTAGAGAATTTGATGATATAGAGAAAAGATTAGAGAATAATAAATATTTATTAGCAAAATCCAATGGAACATGGGAAGATTTAGCTAATAAATTAACACTAAATATAACCATACAAGAAGATGGAATTTCTCTTAATCATAATTTACCCCTACCAGCTAATATAAAATCTACAGATCAATTGATGATTAAAGATGATATCATAGGATTAGGAACCTCTCCATCTGATTTTAAACAATTTATAAAAATTAATAGTATTACAGACAAAGAAATTAAAATACATGTTTTTGGAAATAACACAGAATATACTTTAATAAAAAAATAAAAATATTGTTAATAAAGTAGGCTTTTATTTTATAAAAGCCTACTTTATTTTTCATTATAAATAACTTGTATCATGATTATATAAATAAACATAGTATTATAATATAATAAATTTATAATTTACAGTATGATATAATTTATGATATAATTTAATATATATATTAATAATTCTTATATAAATTATAATGGGGATTATAAGTACCTTAGGAGGATGGTCTATGGCACTAATTATACAAAAATTTGGTGGTACATCCGTTGCAGATAAAGAGTGTTTATTGAGAGTAGCAAAAATAATAACAGATACATATAAAAAGGGAAATAATGTAGTGGTTGTTGTTTCCGCACAAGGAGATGCAACTAATAAATTAATTGAAAAGTCTAAAGAAATTAATAAAAGTCCTTCTAAAAGGGAATTGGATGTACTATTATCTGCAGGAGAGCAAATATCTAGTTCTTTATTATCTATGATGATAGAGAGTTTAGGTTTTCCTGTAATATCTTTAACAGGTTGGCAGGCGGGTTTTAGAACTGATTCTAACTATACAACTGCAAGGATAAAAAAGATTGACTCAGAGAGATTAAAAAAAGAATTAGATGCTAGAAAAATTATAATTGTTGCTGGTTTTCAAGGTTTAAATAGGTATGATGATATAACTACATTTGGCAGAGGAGGTTCTGATACAACTGCTGTTGCTTTAGCTGTAGAATTAAAAGCAGATTTATGTCAAATATATACAGATGTTACAGGAGTTTTTACAACAGATCCAAAAAAAATAGATACAGCTGTAAAATTAGATGAAATTTCTTATGAAGAAATGCTAGAATTAGCATCTCTAGGAGCAAAAGTTTTGCATAGTCGTTCTGTAGAACTTGCACAAAAATATAATATAAATGTAGAAGTTTTATCAAGCAAAGTTTGTGAAAAAGGAACAGTTGTGAAAGAGGTTAAAAGTATGGAAAAGATGATAGTAAAAGGAGTTAGTATTATAGATTATATATCTAAAATTTCTATAATAGGAATTAAAGACACTCCTGGAATAGAGTTTAAAATATTTTCATTCTTATCACTAAAAAAGATAAATGTAGATATAATTTTACAAACTAAAGAATTAGATGGGACAAAAAATATTCATATGACAGTTCCGCTAGAGGAGAGCGAAGATGCATATAAAATTATTAAAGAAAATTTATCTTTTTTTGATGCTAAAAATTTGACTGTTAATAATCAAGTTTCAAAGTTATCCATTGTAGGGTCTGGAATGCAGTCGAATCCAGGTGTTGCATCAAAAATGTTTGAGTCTTTATTCGAACATGGTATAGGTATAGAAATGATTTCAACAAGTGAAATAAAAATATCGGTTTTAATAAATAGGAAAGATGGACTAAAATCACTTAAAGTTGTTCATGATGCGTTTATTCAATAAAAAGGAGAAAATAAATTTGAAAGAAGTTGTTTTAAAAATTAGTGGGATGACATGTGCAAGTTGTTCATCATCTTTGGAAAAAGAATTTAATAGAAATAATGGAATAAATAAAGCAGTAGTTAATATTGCTACAGAAAAAGCAGTCATAGAATATGATGAAAATAGTATTAGTTTAGTTGATATTGAAAAAATTATAAAAAGTTTGGGTTTTTCTATAAATAATAATAAAAACGATATTGATATAAAATCCAAGGAACTTAGGATACAATTTTATAAAGTTTTATTTTCATTTATATTTAGTATACCTTTATTATATATAGCTATGGCTCCTATGATACCACAAATCTCATTACCATATCCAGATTTTTTGGATCCAATGTTAAACGTAATTAATTTTAGTATTGTTCAGTTAATACTTACTATTCCAGTAATCCTTATTGGATATAAATTTTATATAAAAGGATTTAAAAATTTATTTTTATTAAGACCTAATATGGATAGTTTAGTAGCAATGGGTACATCGGCTGCTTTTATATATAGTATGTATTCTACATATAGGGTTATAAATGGTGATCATATGAGTGGGCATAATTTATACTTTGAGTCTACAGCTATTATTATTTCGTTAATATTACTTGGAAAATATTTAGAGATGAAAAGCAAAGGAAAAACAGGAGAAGCTGTTAGAAAGTTGATAGATTTATCACCAAAGTTTGCAAATGTTCTAAGAGATGGAAATTTTGTAAAAATATTGGTGGACGATATAGTATTAGGAGATACAATTATTGTTAAACCTGGTGAGAGAGTTCCGACGGATGGAAAAATTATTGAAGGAAATACAACTATAGATGAATCTATGATTACTGGTGAAAGTATTCCTGTAGATAAAATTAAAGGAGATATATTAATTGGTTCAAGTATTAATATAAATGGCAATATAACATTTTTGGCAACAAGTATTGGAGAGGATACAGTTTTATCAAAGATAATAAAAATGATAGAGGATGCACAAGGATCCAAAGCTCGTATAGCAAAATTAGCTGACAAAATATCTGGATATTTTGTTCCGATAGTTATATTAATAGCAATTATTTCATCATTAATGTGGTTTATATTAGGGAAAGATTTCATATTTTCATTAGAAATATTTATATCTGTTTTAGTTATAGCTTGTCCTTGTGCACTTGGATTAGCGACACCAACTTCAATAATGGTTGGAACAGGTAAAGCAGCTGAAAATGGAATTTTGTTTAAAAATGCAGAGGCGTTAGAAATAGCTCATAATGTTGACACTATTGTTTTAGATAAAACAGGGACTATAACATATGGAAAGCCAGAGGTTACAGATATTATATGCTATAATGGGTATGATAAAGAATATTTAATTAAATATTCTGCATCGGTAGAAAATAAGTCTGAGCATCCTTTGGCAAAAGCAATTGTGAATTATGCTATACAAAATAATATAGGATTAGAAGAATATAGTGACTTTATTGCAACAATTGGTCAAGGTGTTCAGGGAAAATTTAATGATGGAATGATATATATTGGAAATAAATTATTTATGAAGAATAATAATATTGATATATCAGATTCGATTAAAGATGAAAAAACATTTTTTAATAATGGAAAAGCTCCTATATATATTAGTTTAAATGATATATTTATAGGCATTATAGGTGTTTCTGATATTGTTAAAGAAACTAGTGTAAAAGCTATATCTATTCTTAAAAAATTAAATATAAAAACATATATGATAACCGGAGATAATGAAAATACAGCTAAATATATTGGAAATATCGTTAAAGTAGATAAAATATATTCTAATGTTTTACCAGCAGATAAAGCAAATAAAGTTAAATTATTACAAAATCATAACAAAAATATTGTTGCCATGGTAGGGGATGGTATAAATGATGCGCCAGCTCTTGTTCAGGCTGATATAGGTGTTTCTGTTGGAAATGGAACAGATATTGCTATAGAATCTGCGGATGTTATATTAGTTAAAAATGATTTGTTAGATGTAGTTAATCTTTTTGATATATCCAAGGCAACTATAAAAAACATAAAGCAAAATTTATTTTGGGCATTTTTATATAATATATTAGGAATTCCATTTGCTGCTGGTATTTTTTATGCTATGGGCGGTCCTTTATTAAACCCAATGATTGCTGCTTTAGCAATGTCGTTAAGTTCTATATCTGTTGTTTTAAACGCGTTAAGGCTTAATAATTTTAAAAAAAGAATATAAGATAATAAAAACAGCTCTTTTAAAAGAGCTGTTTTTATTATCTAGAAGAGGGATTCTATTATTTTATTACTATATTCAGGAGAATATTTCCAATAATCTATATGAGAGTCTTTAATAAAATAGTTATAATTATAATCTATATAATTTTCATCAAATGAATCAACAATAATTAATTTAACTTTCATTTTTTCAGGGATTAAACTTTTTATATAAACACTCGCCATCTGCCCAACTTTAACTCCATCTTTATATTCTGCAAGTCCCGCAAGATTTGGTGAAAGTTCTACAAAAATTCCATAATCTTCAATGGATCTAATAATTCCTGCTACAGTTTCTCCAGGTTTATATTTAGATGCATTTTGTTCCCAATTTCCTAATAATTCTTTATGAGTTAAGCATATTTTTCCGTCTTTTTCTTTTGATTTAACTATACATTTAATTTCTTGTCCAACTTTAAATCTATCTTTTGTATGAAGAATTCTGGATATTGATATAGAATCAATTGGTATGAGAGAGGTTATACCACATCCTATATCCACAAAACATCCAAATTGTTCTAGATGAGTAATTTTTGCATCAATAATATCACCAGTATTTAAATTTTTTATATAGTTATCTAGGCATTCTTCTTGCACTATTTTTCTAGATAATGTAACCATAGTTTCATCATTTTTATTTTCAAAACCAGTAACTCTAAAACATATTGGCTTATTTACTTTAGAAATAATAGCAATATCTTTTACACTTCCATCGCTTATACCTATTGCACATTCATTTTTTGGAATAATCCCTTTTATATGACCAAAATCCACAATAAGATTATGATCTGTATCACAAACTATACATCTAGCTTCTAATATTTTTTTATTTAGCATACTATCTTGTAAAGATGAGATACTTTTTATATTGTATTTATTTTTTTCTGTTGATATTATTTTGCCTTCAGGAAAAAATTTACTCATATATGTAACCTCCTTGTATTTTCAAAAGCTTTTAATTCTTTTAATTTATATGAGAAGGTTTTTAAAAATATAACTAGATAACTCTTATTTTTTCTCCACCCATATTTAATAAATTAGTAGTTAAAATATCCATTTCTTTTTTTTCGCTATCTATTATTATTTTTAACTTTATTTCATTTTTAAAAGATTTTATTTGGGAGTTATTTTTTTTAAAAATATCGGTTGTTATAGCTGATATATCAGTGGGAAATATATTTAAATTGTTGGACATATTGTATATAGGCGTATTAGAAAGATTGGTTTTATTAGATTGTTCTTTATAATAATTATATTGTTTCATAGGATTATATTTAATAGATATATACTTAATATTTTTATATGTTTTTTTAATTGTACTTGCGGCTATTTCTGCCATATCTATATTATCAAAAGAGCATACTATAACTTTATTCATAAAATTTCTCCTATTATTTTATTTGTTATAGTATATCTTGTGCAAAAGTATTAAAAATATTAAAAAACTATCTATAATTTTATAGATAGTTTTTTAAATCTTTATATTAAATAGTATAAAACTATTTTGAAGAAACTTCTACGGCAACAGCACAAGCAACAGTAGCACCAACCATAGGGTTGTTACCCATACCTATGAGACCCATCATTTCAACATGAGCAGGAACAGAAGATGAACCAGCAAATTGAGCATCTCCGTGCATTCTACCCATAGAATCCGTTAGACCATATGAAGCTGGTCCAGCTCCAACATTATCTGGATGTAGAGTTCTGCCTGTTCCTCCACCAGAGGCAACAGAAAAATATTTAACAGAATTTTCATTAGACCATTTTTTATAAGTTCCAGCAACAAGATGTTGAAATCTTGTTGGGTTTGTAGAATTTCCAGTTATAGAAACATCAACACCCTCATGTTTCATAATAGCAACACCTTCAAGGACATCATTTGCTCCAAAAACTCTAACAGCAGCTTTTTCACCAGTAGAGAAAGCTCTCTCAGAAACAATAGAAAGCTCATTTCTATCAAAATCATAATCTGTTCTTACATACGTAAATCCATTTATTCTAGATATTATATAAGAAGCGTCTTTTCCAAGTCCGTTTAAAATAACTCTTAAAGGGTCTTTTCTTGCTTTATTTGCTGATCTAGCAATTCCTATAGCACCTTCAGCAGCAGCAAAGGATTCATGTCCAGCAAGAAAACAAAAGCATTTTGTTTCTTCTTTTAATAGCATAGAACCAAGATTTCCATGTCCGATTCCAACTAATCTTTGTTCTGCTACAGATCCAGGGATACAGAAACTTTGAATACCTACTCCTATTTTTTCTGCAGCATCTGAAGCAATTCTACAGTTTTCTTTGATAGCAATAGCCGTTCCAAGAGTGTATGACCAAACAGCATTATCAAAAGCAATAGGTTGAATTCCTCTAATAATTTCTTCAACATTTATTCCTTTTTTATCACAAAGATCTTTTGCATCTTCTAGAGAAGAAAAATCATATTTCTTAAGACAATCATTTATCTTAGACATTCTTCTTTCTTTACTTTCAAAATTAGCCATGAGTTACCTCCTTTTAATATATAAATGGAATTTATTCTTCTCTTGGATCGATATATTTTGCAGCTTCATCAAATCTACCATATGTAGAAATGCTTTTTTCATAAGCCTCTGTAGGATTAACGCCTCTTCTGATATCTTCTAGCATTTTACCAAGTTTAACAAATTGGTATCCAATAACTTCGCCTTCTGTATCGATTCCAAGTTTTAAAATATACCCCTCTGACATTTCAAGATATCGAACTCCTTTAGCACTTGTACTAAATATAGTTCCAACTTGTGATCTAAGACCTTTTCCAAGATCTTCAAGACCAGCGCCAATAGGAAGTCCACCTTCAGAAAAGGCAGTTTGTGATCTACCATAAACTAATTGTTTAAAAATCTCTCTCATAGCAACGTTTATAGCGTCACAAACGAGATCTGTATTTAAAGCTTCTAACATTGTTTTATTTGGAAGAATTTCTCCAGCCATAGCGGCAGAATGAGTCATACCAGAACATCCAATAGTTTCTACTAGTGCTTCTTGTATGATACCATCTTTAACATTTAAAGTTAATTTGCAAGCACCTTGTTGAGGTGCACACCATCCAACACCATGAGAAAGACCAGAAATATCCTTTATTTCATATGCTTTTACCCATCTTCCTTCTTCAGGAATAGGAGCGGGGCCGTGATTAGGACCTTGAGAAAGAACACACATTCCTTCTACTTCATGAGAATAATTCATACAGTACTCCTTTCGATTTTACAATTCATAAAGTCGAGTTTGTTATACATTATACATTATAGTATTAATATAGTTATTTATCAATAGTTTTTAAAATTATAAAAATAATTATTTTTATAATTTGATTTTATTATATTTTCTTGAATAATAAAATTATATGGTTATAATATTATTAACTAATCTAATTATTATAAAAGGTTAGATAATGATTTACGGAGATAAAATTTTAAATGAAAAAAAATGATCTAATGTTTGATAAAATAGATAATGCGGGAATTATGTTTCCCGCTACTACTACTATTCATAATTCTAATGTTTTTCGCATATCGGTTGTATTAAAAGAAAGTATATCACCAGATATACTTTTGGATAGTGTTAGTCTAACATTAAAAGAGATACCATCTTTTAATGTTAGACTAAAAAGAGGTTTTTTTTGGAATTATTTTGTAGACAATCCAAAATCTCCTTTAATTATGGAGGAAGATTTTCATGCTATAAAAAAGATATCTAGTTATGAAAATAAAGATTTTTTATTTAAAGTTTCTTATTTTGATAGAAGAATAAATTTAGAAATTCATCATGTACTATCAGATGGGTCAGGAGCTATAGTTTTTTTAAAACAATTAGCACGAAATTATATTGCTATAAAATATAATTTAGATTTTATAGATTTTGATATGTCGTGTAGTAGTTATCAAATTGTTAATAACATGTCTAGAAAAGCTTTATCAGAAGATGTTTTTAATAGATTTTTAGAAGATGAGTCAAAAAAATTAGATAAAAATAAAAAAAATCTAACACTTGATATAGATGAATTGAAAGAAAAAAGTTATTCTATAGTTGGTACAGAGTCTTTATCTAAGAGATTTAGAGTTATTCAAGGTATATTTTCTTGTTCTAAATTAAAAAAACAAGCAAATCTATATGGTGTAAGTATAACTACCTATTTAACATCACTATTTATT
>CAMTHN010000023.1 GCA_947072265.1 uncultured Clostridia bacterium
TCTCCACCCTTACTAGGCTCTTCTCCTATATTTACAAGTCCAACTTTTGGATTGGATACATGTAATATTTTTTTCATATATATATTTCCCATAATAGCAAATTGAAATATCATTTCTGGCCTGCAATCTATATTTGCCCCTGCATCTAATAATATATAACATCCATTATCATTTGGTATAATTGGCGCTAATGATGGTCTTTTTATCCCTTTTATTCGTTTTATAATAAAATTTCCACCTACAACCAAAGCTCCAGTGCTTCCAGCACTTAAAAAAGCATCTCCTTTTCCTTCAGATAAAAGTTTAAGACCGATAGCCATAGAACTATTGGATTTGGATTTTATAATAGATAAAGGATCATCTTCTATTGATATAACCTCTGTAGTATGGACAACATTCATTTTATTCATACTAATATTATATTTTCTGCATATGGAATATATAATATCTTTATCCCCTGTAAGTAATATATCTAGATTATATTCTTTAATAGCATATGAACATCCCTTCAATATCTCTAACGGAGCATGGTCTCCTCCAAAACAATCAACTATAATTATCATGATATATATATCTCCCTAATATTTAGTTTAAAATAGAAATAAGCTTTTCCATAGATCTTGCAGCAAGCTTTTGATATTTAATCTTCTTATCTCTAATTTTTTCTTCAAGAGGTGGTAAAATTCCCATATTACTTCCCATTGGTTGGAAATTTTTAGAATCTCCAGATGTTACATAATTAAATAAACTTCCCATCATTGTTTCTATAGGCAAAATTAGAGGAACTTCTCCATATAATATTTTACCTATATTATATCCCACATATATGCCATTAGCAGCAGATTCTGTATATCCTTCTACTCCTGTAATCTGACCTGTAAAAAATAAATTATTATCTTCTTTAAATGCAAAATAATTATTTAAAACTTTTTGACTATTGATAAAGGTGTTTCTATGCATAACACCATATCTTACAAATTCTGCATTTTCTAACCCTGGTATCAACGAAAACACCTTCTTTTGTTCATCAAATTTTAAGTTTGTTTGAAATCCAACTATATTATACATAGTTCCATCTTTATCTTCTTTTCTAAGTTGTACAACACCGTATGGTCTAA
Organism: uncultured Clostridia bacterium; assembly: GCA_947072265.1. GTDB lineage: Bacteria > Bacillota > Clostridia > Oscillospirales > Ruminococcaceae > CAMTHN01. The sequence continues at coordinate 1,119 of CAMTHN010000023.1, forward strand.
AATCTGTTCGAGGATCAATAAGACCAACTGGTTTTAGTGGCCCATATCTAATTGTATCTTCTCCTCTTTTCGCCATAACTTCTACTGGCATGCACCCTTCATATACTCTAAAATCTTTTTTTTCAAACTCTTTTAATTCCACAATTTCAGCATTTATTAATGCTCTATAAAATATCTCGTATTCATTCTTATTCATAGGACAATTTATATAGTCTGCATCTCCTCTATCATATCTCGATGCATAAAATGCTTTTTCCATATCTATACTAGAAAATTTTATTATTGGAGATGCTGCATCAAAAAAATAAAGATTATTTGTACCCATAATACTAGATATAGAATTAGACAAATTATCTGTTGTTAATGGACCCGTTGCGATAACCCTTATTCCTTCTTTTGGAATCTCTAAAATTTCCTCTGATACTATATTGATATTTTTTGTGTTTTTTATTTTGTTTGTAATATAATCAGAAAATTTATATCTATCCACTGCTAAAGATCCACCAGCTTCAACTGTACAGCTATCTGCAGCTTCTAAAATAATAGATCCAAATTGTCTCATCTCTTCTTTTAAAAGACCTCCAGCAGATTCTATCCTCTTTGCTTTTAAAGAATTTGAGCAAACAAGCTCTGCAAAACCAGTATAACTATGTGCTGGAGAATATTTTAAAGGTTTCATATCATATAAATCTACTGATATTCCTTTTTTGGATAATTGCCAAGCAACTTCACATCCAGCAAGTCCCGCTCCAATAACTTTTACATTCATTATTCATTCAATTCCTTTACGTATCCACAATTTTCTACTTGACAATATATTTTTCCTTTTTTACCAGCTTTTTTAAATAAACTTTTTCCACATGTAGGACAATTATCTTTCATCGCTTGATCCCAACTCATAAAAGAACACGTTGGATTATCTTCACATCCATAATATTTTTTTCCATTTTTAGATTTCTTTTCTATAACATTCTTATCACAAATAATACAACGTCCGCCTGTCAATATAGTTATTCTTTTTGTAAACTTACAATCTGGATATGATGGACAAGCTAGAAATTTTCCATATCTACCCATCTTTACAACCATATTCTTTTGACAAAGATCACAAATTTCATCCGTTTCTTCATCTGGTATATCTACTTTTGTTCCTTCTAGTTCTTTTTCCGCTTTATCAAAAGACTCTTTAAACCCTATGTAAAAATCTGATAAAATTTCTTTCCACTCTTTTTTACCATATTCAACTAAATCTAAGCTTTCTTCCATATTAAAGGTGAATTCAAGATTTACAATATCCGCAAAATGCTCTGCTATTAAAGATATTGTTATCTCTCCTAAAGAAGTTGGCTTTAATTGTTTCCCTTCTCTTTCTACATATGTTCTATTTATAACAGTACTTATAGTTGGAGAATATGTGCTAGGTCGTCCTATACCTTTTTCTTCTAATTTTTTTATCAAAGTTGCCTCAGTATATCTGGGCGGAGGCTGTGTAAAATGTTGTTTATCCTCTATTTTTATAACATCTAATTTTTCTTTCTCTTGTAAATCTGGTAAAATATAATTTTTTTCATCCTCTTCATCTTTTCCTTCTTCATATAAAACTGTAAATCCATCAAATTTAACAGTATGTCCAGAAGAATTAAACACATAATCACATACATGTATAACAACTTTAACTGTATTTAATATGCAATCAGTCATCTGGCTGGCTATAAACCTTTTCCATATTAGATTATATATTTTATACTGATCAGTGGTTAAAAATTCTTTAACATCAAATGGTAATAAACTAGGGTTTGTAGGACGAATTGCTTCATGACCATCCTGCGAACTTCCTTTTTTCTTGTATATTTTTGGAGTTTTAGGAATATACCTATCATCATATGTTTTTAATATATGTTCATATGCTTCTTTTCTTGCATCATCCGATATTCTCAACGAATCAGTTCTCATATATGTTATAAGTCCTGTCGCCCCGCCTTTACCTTTTAAATCAATACCTTCATATAATTCTTGTGCAATCTTCATAGTTCTCTTAGATTGAAAATTAAGTTTTCTAGATGCTTCTTGTTGGAGAGTAGATGTTATAAATGGTGGTGAAGATTGTCTCTTTCTTTCTCCATTTTTTATACTATCTATAATAAATTCCTGTCCTTTTATATCAGACAAAATTTTATTAGCTTGTTCTCTATTGTCTATATTTATCTTTTTTCCTTTTATTCCATGAAACTTAGATAAAAATGGAACAATATTATCTATAGAATTTTTAGACTTTAAAAATGCATCAATAGTATAATATTCTTCCGAAATAAACTCCCTTATATCCGTTTCTCTATCAACTATCATCTTCAAAGCTACAGATTGAACACGTCCTGCAGACAATCCTCCTCTTATTTTTTTCCAAAGAAATGGGCTTAACTTATACCCAACTATTCTATCTAGTATTCTTCTAGCTTGCTGAGCATTAATTAAATCCATGTCTAGTTTTCTTGGATTAGACATTCCTGTTTTTATCCCTGTCTTGGTTATTTCGTTAAATGTAACTCTATTTAAATCTTCTAAATCTAAATTTAATATATATGCAAGATGCCATGAAATAGCCTCTCCCTCTCTATCTGGATCAGTTGCTAGATATATTTTATCCATACCTTTTGCACTTTTTTTAAGAGATTTTATAAGGTCTCCTTTGCCTTTTATATTTATATATTTAGGCTCGAAATTATCTTCAATTTCTACACCAAGCTTTGTTTTTGGTAAATCTCTAACATGCCCCATAGAAGCCACTACTTGATAGCCTCTTCCAAGATATTTTTTTATTGTTTTTGCTTTAGCTGGTGATTCAACTATTACGAGTTTAGGCAATTGTAATCAACTCCTTCTATTTTTTTAAAATTCCATATCTACCACCAGAATATGAAATTATTTCCCCCATTATTTCCAGCTCCATAATTACACTAACAACAATTTTATAATCAATATTAACTAAAGAAGATATTTCTTCTAAATGCTTTGGATTTAAAGTTAAATGTTTATAAATTTTTTCCTGATCCTCAGTTAAAGAAATATTTCTTTTAGACTCTATCTCTTTTTTTATAGGTGAATCTTTTTTTATAACAGAAATTTTATTTATACTATCTATCGTCATATAATTGGGCTTATTATCCGCAACCATATCCTCACTATAGTCATTGTAAATTATTTTTTCGGCTATATCTAAAGTATTATATTTTAAAAGTCCTATATACTCTCTTATAATATCTTCAGAAGAATATACAGCAGTTGCTCCATCATTTAAATAAGGAACAACACCTATAAATCTGCTATCATATATATTATGAGGAGGTATACAAAATATATCTTTTCCCTGTTCAATTCCATGTTCTACAGTTATCAATGCCCCACTTCTCACAGGTGCTTCTGTTACTAAAACACCAGATGATATACCTGCAATTATTCTATTTCGAATAGGGAATATCTTTCCCCGAACAGCTGTTCCAGGAGGAAGCTCTGTGATTAAACATCCTCCATTTTTTAAAATTTCTTCTTTTAAAAATTTATTTTTACTAGGATAGTTAATATCTATTCCACAACCAAGAACACCTAAAGTATACCCATTTGCTTTAAGGCATCCAATATGCGATATCCTGTCTATTCCAACTGCACAACCACTTATAATCCCAATTCCTTTTATTCCAAGCTCATAACATATATTTCCAGTTATATATTCTCCATATTCACTGGCATTTCTAGTTCCAACTACTGCGATAGATACCCTATTTTCCAAGCCTGATAAATCCCCTTTTGTATATAACACTAAAGGGCATCCATATATAACTTTTAGCCTATTTGGAAACGAATAGCTATTTTTACATATTATTTGAATCTTTAATTTTTCACATTCTTCAATAATATAATCAGCTTTTTTCAAAGATTTTAATGATAATCTTTTTAAATCATTATCAGATAAAAAACTAATATTCGAAAGGCAATCTGGTAAAGAGTCATAAAATAATTTAGGATTTGTATCAAATATAGATAATATTTGATTTGGTTTTTCGCTTCCATAACTAAAACACTGAGATAGCCAAATCCAATACCTTATCTCCTCCAAAATAACACCTCCAAATATATATAACCTTATTTTATTATTTTATTTTTTATTTCCCAAAGTAAAATAGAAGCTGCCAAACTTACATTTAATGATTCTATAGATCCACCCATAGGTATTTCTACTAATATATCACATTGATCTAAAACTATAGAATTTATCCCATTTGATTCATTTCCAATAATTATACAAACCGATCCAGATGGCTTATAATTTCTAATATCAACTGAAGAAGTAGAAATATAGCTACCCAAAATTTCAACTCCATTATCTTTCATCAATTCAATTAACGAAATTATATCATCAAAAAAACAAATTTGTGTTCTAAAGTTTGACCCCATGCTAGAACGAATAACTTTTGGTGAATATATATCACAAGAATTATTTGAAATATATATCCTTGAAACTTCCATAGCTTCTGATAATCTAATTATTGTTCCTAAATTTCCAGGATTTTGAAGATTATCTATAATTAGATATATTTTTTTATCTTCTTCTAATATAGAATTGGAAAAATCATAATTTGATTTTTTACAAACTGCATAAAACCCCTCAGGAGAAACTGTATCAGCTATTTTTTTTTCTATTCCATTAGATATACAATACTTTTTACATAAAACTTTATCTATATATTTGAATGTTTTTTCTTCTAAATCTATTTTATCAGATATAAAAATTTTTTCTATAATTATATTACTTCTTATTGCTTCTAATAATATTTTTTTTCCTTCTATAACAAAGAGACCTAGATCTTCCCTAATTTTTTTTAAATTTTTCAACTTCACATATTCTAAAATATTTGAATTTTCTTTACTAGTTATATATTCCATAAAATAAATTCCTTAAATATTTATAAATCAAAATCCACAAGAAAACAAATTAGTCTCCCTTGTGGATTTTAATAAATAAATTTATTTTAAAGCAGCTTTTGCTTTTTCACAAAGTGATGAAAAATCTTGTGGATTATGAATAGCAATTTCAGAAATCATTTTTCTATTAAGAAGAATGCTTGCTTTTTTTATGCCATTCATAAATGTAGAATAATTTAATCCATTAAGTTTACTAGCGGCAGAAATTCTTGTAATCCATAATCTTCTAAAATCACGTTTCTTTTTTTTACGTCCTATATAAGCATATTGGCCAGATTTCATAACAGCCTGTTTTGCCGTTTTGAAAAGTTTGCTTTTTCCACCCCAATAACCTTTTGCTAATTTTAATATCTTTTTTCTTCTCTTACGAGTCATCATAGCGCCTTTAATACGAGCCATACATTAAACCTCCAAAAATTTTCCTATTATTATTTATAAGGTATTAATAACTTTATAACAGCAGCATTTGAAACATCAACATATGTTCCGTTTCTTAAATGTCTTTTTCTTTTACTACTTTTTTTAGTTAAAATATGAGCCTTGTTTGCATGTGCTCTTTTTATTTTTCCATTTTTAGTCATTTTAAATCTTTTTTTAGCGCCACTATGCGTTTTTAATTTAGGCATATTCTAATCCTCCTTGACTAAATATTTATTTTGCTTGTTTTGGTGCAATAAACATAGATAAGCTTCTACCTTCAAGCTTTGAAGTTTTTTCCACAACGCCATGCTCAGAACATAGTTCTTTAAAATTATCTAAAACTACATCCCCAAGTTTTGTATGAGCCATTTCTCTTCCTCTAAATCGAACAGAAACTTTAACTTTATCTCCAGCCTGTAAAAATTTTACAGCACTGTTAACTTTAGTTTTTAAATCATTTACATCAATATTTAACGACATTCTAACTTCTTTAATATCAATAGTTTTTTGATTCTTCTTTGCTTCTTTATCTCGTTTTGATTGTTCAAATTTAAATTTTCCATAATCCATAATTCTACAAACAGGAGGGGTCGCCTGTGGAGCAATTTTAACTAAATCAAGATTTTTTTCCAAAGCAATTTGATAGGCAGTTTTAAATGATAAAACTCCGAGTTGACCTCCGTCAGAATCAATAACACGAATTTCATTCTCTCGTATTTCCTCATTTATAAGCATTTCTTTATTGCTAATAATAAAGCACCTCCAAGTCAGATTTTTTATCTTAAATATACAAAATAAAGCATAGACAAAACCGTCTATGCTTACTATTAAAAACAAAAGAAAACTTTTGTATATATTAACATTTAGTAAGACCTACTAAGAACATTATCCAATAGGTGAGAACGGCTATTCTTCTTTATCTTTTAATCAATTTTAACATACAATATAAATTTGTCAAGTTATTTTTTACGATTTTTTTTATACTCTGCGGGGATTGCATCTGGACATGTTCTTATATAATGAAAAATATATTGCTGAGCCACTCCTCCAAATTTCAAATATTCATCTGGAAATCCATTAGGATAAAAATAATCTAAAGCTCTTTTTATCCAAACATCAATAGGAAAAGCTTCTAATCTATAAAAACCAAACAAAAGTATACAGTCTGCCACTTTAGGACCTATTCCTTTTACACACATAAGACTTTTTCTAGCTTCATCAATATCCATTATATCTATTTTATCTATCAACAACTCTCCTGAAACAACCATTTTACAAGCATCTAATATATACTTACATCTAAATCCTGCTTTTATCTCCATAAGTTTTTCAAGTGAAACTTTTTCTAAAACTTCTGGGGATGGAAAAGTATAGTTTTCTTCTGATATCTTTTTTCCATAACTTTTACACAAGTTTTCTATTATTCCTTTTATTCTGCTTATATTATTATTTTGAGAAATAATAAACGAGCATATAACTTCCCATGAATCTTGCTTTACAATCCTTATACCTTTAGCATAATTTAAAGCTTTATTTATAGTTTTATCTTTTTTAAACATTTCATTAAAAATTTTATAATTAGTTTTTAAATCAAAATATTCAACTATTTTCGTATCAAAAAAGAGTTCATCTATTTTTTCAAAAATAAATAATCCTTTTATTTGAATAATTTTTAAACATCTGTCATAAATTATTCCCTCAAAAACTTTTTTTGTAGTATCTAAATCATCAGACAATTTTTTCCATCTAAAACATTGACCACAATCTAAAGTCTCTTCTAAATCAAACTCAGATATATGAGCCTCTATATTTTCCCCAACAATTTTTTTATTTATAACCACAATATCAAATCTCCCTACCGCAAATATAATAAATTTATTCTATTATATCATAGTAAATTTAAATTATCTAATTAACAACTAGATATTAATAATGTATAATATTATAG
>CAMTHN010000024.1 GCA_947072265.1 uncultured Clostridia bacterium
TATTAATACAATATTTTATTAATAAATTAGTATAAAATAAAATCAGACCCATTATAATTGGATCTGATTTTATTTTAGCTTAGTCTAATCTTTTATAGCATTAACTCTTTTTGATAGTTGTGATTTTTTTCTAGAAGCACAATTTTTGTGTAAAATACCTTTTGCACAAGCCTTATCGATAGCTTTAATAGCAGAAACTACCACTACTTTTTTATCAATATCATTATTTAAAATAGCATTATCTGCCTTTTTCATAACAGTTTTTAAATTAGTTCTGATATTTTTATTAATTAAAGTTTTTGCCTTAATTACTTTAACTCTCTTTTTTGCAGATTTAATATTAGGCATATAAACACCTCCTTTACATAAATAAAAAATAACTGTACACAATACGTAATACACCACAGAATAGTATTACTAATAATCTATAATATGATATCATTATTTCATTTAAAAATCAATAGTTAAAAAATATATTTAAGTTTAGAGGAGATAAACTATGGATCTACAAAAAAATATTAGAACTGATTTAGCGATAGAATCATTAGAAATTGCTGGAGAAATTTTGCCAGAGGGTGTTGAAAAAAAAGAGCAAGTTACAGAAGGTGTTAGAATAACAAAAGTTCATATAAAAAAAGATGTCGCTTCAAGAATTTTAGGTAAACCTATGGGAGATTATATAACAATCGAAACAAATAGCCTCAAAAATGGATCTGAAAATTTTGAAGGAGAAATTTCTGCTATATCCAAAGAAATTTCATCTATGATAGAAAAAGATGGTCTGATTTTAGTTGTTGGACTTGGAAATATTGATATAACCCCAGATGCACTCGGACCTATAGCAATAAACTCTATTTTAGCTACACGCCATATATCTAAGGAACTTGCTCAAACAATAGGTCTAGAAGGTTTACGTGCAGTCGCTGCAATAACTCCAGGAGTTCTTGGAAAAACAGGTATGGAAACAGCAGAAATTATTTCCTCTATTTGTAAAGAAGTTTCTCCATCTTGCGTAATAGTAATTGATGCTCTTGCTTCTAAAAGTATTGATAGGCTTGGAAAAACTATACAAATATCCAATACAGGAATTTCTCCTGGATCTGGCGTTCAAAATAAGCGTAAAGAACTATCAAAAGAAACTCTAGGAGTTCCAGTAATATCAATAGGTATTCCAACTGTGGTAGATATGACAACAATTGCTTTTGATCTTTTAGGAGATAGTAATAAAAATGAAAAAGTTTCTACTAGAGGAAAAACTTTAATGGTTACGCCTAGAGAGATTGATACAATAGTTAAACAATCTTCTAAATTTATATCAATTGCTATAAACAAAGCTCTACAACCTACACTTTCTATACAAGAAATAGAAGGACTTGCTATATAATATTTTACTATAATATTTTATTTTCTTTTTTCATATATATTTATAGAATATATAAACCGATAAACGGAGGATACTATGATAAAAAGAAAAAAAAGAAATATTAAAATAATAAATATAAAAAAAATATTTAAGTATTCTTTTCCTGTCATCTTAACTGTTTTAATAGCATTCATTATAAAACAATCAATACCTAATATGTTTAATATTATCAAAAACACGGCTATCATTTCGGCTGCATTATCCCTTCCAGAAGGAGGAGCACATATTATAACTAATGGTAAAGAAATAAGAAATAGTTTAAAAAATAATAATATAGAAAAAGAAAATATAGATAATCAAGATGAAAATATTGAAGCAAATTCTGATTCTGATACACCGATAGAAACTATACAATCTAAAGATACACACACCCCACCTGAAGGATCTGGAATTATAGATAGAAAAACTTTGAAAGCCGGAACAACACCAAATTTTTTAGAACTTTCTAAAAATTCATATTTGAAAAATTTAACAAAACTCCCCATAGAAAATATAAAAAAAGTTATAAATTCTCCACCATCGTTTATTCTTAAAAATACACCTGATCCTCAAGTTTTAATAATATCTACACATGCTACAGAGTCATACCAACCTACAACAGAAAAATGGTATGATCCTGCTTATAATTCTAGATCTAGAGACAATTCTCAAAATGTAACACTTGTTGCAGAAACTATGTCTAAAGAGATAGAAAAACAAAATATAGGAGTTATAATTGATAAAACACATCATGACTATCCATCTTACAATGGATCATATAATAGATCAGAAAATACTATAAAAAAATATCTAAAACAATATCCTTCAATAAAGGTTGTTTTAGATATACATAGGGATGCAATAGAAAATGGCGAAAAGAAAATACGAACAGCCCCAATAGCTACTATAGATGGAAAAAATGCGGCTCAAATAATGCTTATTTCTGGTGCAGATGATGGAAAAATGGGATACCCAAACTATATGGAAAATTTAAAATTTAGCATAAATTTACAAAATCAAATATCTAAAGACTATCCTGATTTAGCAAGACCAATGTCATTTTCATATAAAAAATATAATCAACATCTAACTACTGGATCAGTTTTAATAGAGATGGGTGGCCATGGAAATAGTCTTGAAGAAGCTTTATATGCCGGTGAATTAGTTGGAAAATCTCTAGCTAATCTATTAAAAACACTTATAAAATAAAAAAGGAATCTTAAAAGATTCCTTTTTAGACTAAACCTATAAGCCGAGTTCTGTCAAGCATAGTAATCTATCTAGAAATTTTGTCGCCAAAATTCTTAAGCCACCTTTCTGAACTCGCCGAACAAGCTAATATCGTTCAATTTGGTGTTGCATCTAGCAGGGTTTACATAGCAGTATAGTCTCCTATACTCTGGTGAGCTCTTACCTCACCGTTCCATCCTTACCATTTTATATAAAAATATAAAATGGCGGTATATTTCTGTTGCACTATCCCTAGAGTCGCCTCTGGCTGCCGTTAGCAGCTGCTAAGTTCTTTGATGCTCGGACTTTCCTCATATATGAAAAATCATACATGCTACTACACAGTTTACTCTTTTAAAATTATATAAGATTTTATATAATCTGTCAACTTTTACAAAATCTTATATAATTTTAATCAATAAGTTGATCAATAGTTACAGACTCTAATTTTGATAATAAATCATTAGCTATATCCAAAAATACAATTTTAGCTTTACAACATTCAGCACCCCTTGGATGACTACAATTATGCGATTTATTTAAACACCTACTAAACACAAAATTATCATCCACCGACTCTATAACTTCTTTCATATTTATATTTTCTTTCTTTTTATCAAGCTCATATCCTCCTAAAACACCTTTATATGATTTAATTATCCCTGATTTTACAAGCTTACGAAGTATTTTAAGGGAAAACCGTAATGTAACTCCTGTATTTTGAGATATACTTTTAGCATCTTTTCTTGATTTATTTTCTGCTAAAAAAACTATAATACGTATAGCATAATCAGACTCTAGTGTTAATTGCATAAATTTCACACCTCTTATTCTCTTAAACTAATATTAATCTAAAAAATCTTTAAGTCTTTTACTTCTACTTGGATGTCTTAGTTTTCTAAGGGCTTTTGCCTCTATCTGTCTTATACGTTCCCTTGTAACATTAAATTCTTTTCCAACTTCTTCTAATGTTCTAGATCTTCCATCTTGTAAACCAAATCGTAAGCGTAAAACTTTTTCTTCTCTCTCTGTTAAAGTCCCTAACACATCACATAATTGCTCTTTTAAAAGTGTATGTGAAGCTGCTTCTGCAGGAGCAGGAGCATCATCATCAGGAATAAAATCTCCTAAATGACTATCCTCTTCTTCTCCAATTGGTGTTTCTAAAGAAACTGGCTCTTGTGCAACTCTTATAATCTCTCTAACTTTATCTAATGGCATGTCTAACTCTTTTGAAACTTCTTCTGGAGTTGGTTCATGTCCATTTTTATGTAACAAATGACTACTAACTTTTTTAACTTTATTAATTGTTTCAACCATATGTACAGGAATTCTAATAGTTCTCGCTTGATCTGCAATAGCCCGTGTTATAGCCTGTCTTATCCACCATGTCGCATATGTAGAAAATTTAAACCCTTTAGTATAATCAAATTTTTCAACAGCTTTTATAAGTCCCAAATTTCCCTCTTGAATTAGATCTAAAAACTGCATACCTCTCCCAACATATCTTTTAGCAATACTTACAACTAATCTCAAATTTGCCTCAGAAAGTCTTTTTCTTGAATATTGATCTCCCATAGACATTTTTGTAGCTAAAAATATTTCTTCGTCTGCTGTTAAAAGAGGAACTCTACCAATCTCTTTAAGATAGACTTTAACAGGATCATCTATATTAACACCATCTGTATAAAGAGTTGATTCCACCTCTCCTACTGTTGTTCTACCCGTTAAAAAACTAACCTCTTCTTGATTTCCTTCTTCTACAATTTCAATTCCTGCATTTTCTAAAGATTCGTATAATTTTTCAATCTGCTCTACATCGAATTCCAGCTCTTCAATAGAATCAGATATCTGCTTAGTTGTAACTCTTCCTTTACCCTTTGCTAAATCTACCATCTCTGTTAAAACGCATTTTTTTTCTACTATACCCATTATAATAATCTCCATCCTATATAAAATTTATATTGATTTTTCTTTTAAATTAATATAAAAATCTCTCAACTTATCTGGATCCATATTAATAATATCTTCTTTTGTCATCCTTTGTTTATATCTAACCAAGATGTCAATATAGTCATACATTTCTTCTTTTTTATTAGAAATAATATCAAATTTAACCAATATACTTGAAAAATATTCTTTTTCTTTTTCAGAAAAATTTTTAGATAAAAGAGAAAAATCCATATTTCCTCCCTTTGCTGAAAGGTCACATATACTAGAAAATATTTTTTTATCTATAGCTAATATAAAATCATCTATAGTTATATTTGATAACACATCATTTAAGTTATTAGAATTTTTAAGTATAAACGCTATAATTCCTTGTTCTGCTTTTATTTCTCTTAAAAAATGTTCATTTCCTCTAATAAAAGTATCGGTATTAAATCTACTTAAATTGGTTAATTTTCTATATTGATGTTTTTTCTTCTTAAAAATATTTGACTTTATAACCTTATTAACTTGAGATGTTATTATATCTTTACTTATATTAGTATCTCTACTAATACGCAACACATAGACATCTCTTTCTATTTCATTTTTTATTCTAGATAGTAAAATTATAACTTGTTTTATATAATCAGAAACACCCTGATCTGTATCCATATCTATAGATTTTTTTAATTTAGAGATTTCAAAATCGGTAATATTTTGCGAATCTTTAATAATTATAGAAAATCTATCAGAACCATATTTTTTTATATATTCATCAGGATCTTTACAGTCTTTTAAATCTATTATATTTACATCTAATCCAACTTCTGTCAATAGATTGGATGCTTTAATGCCAGCAATTTGTCCCGCCTTATCAGAATCATATCCAATTATCACTTTTTTTGAATATCTAGAAATTAATATTGCTTGTTCTGAAGTTAATGATGTTCCCAAAGTTGCTACAACATTTTTAAAACCGTGTTGATATAAAGATATAGCATCTAGATACCCTTCTACAAGAACTACCGTTTTGTCTATATGTTTTTTTGCAAAATTCATAGAAAAAAGATTTTTGCTTTTTTTAAAAATAATAGTGTCTGAAGAATTTAAATATTTCGGCTTAGTATCATCTAAAACCCTTCCTCCAAAAGCAATAATATTTCCTCTTATATCTATAATAGGAAATATTATTCTATCACGAAATTGATCATAATAGCTTCCTTTTTGGCTTTTAGAAACAACACCAGCTTGATACATATCAAAAATTTTATATTTTTTTAATTTAAGATAATCTAATAAACTAGACCAACTATCCAATGCATATCCAATTCCATATTTTTTTATTATATTAACAGAAAATCCTCTATTTAAAAGATAATTTCTAGCTTTTTTTCCATATTCACTCTTTAAATTCTGATGAAAAAATTTAGCTGTATCTATATTTATATTCCTAATTATATTTTTAGTTTCTATTTCTTGATTATCCTTATCGGATATATCAAAAGTAATACCACCAATTTCACAAAGATATTTTACAGATTCTATATATCCAAGATTTTCCACCTTCATAATAAAAGAAAAAATATCTCCCCCAACAGCACAACCAAAACAATAAAACGACTGTGTGTCAGAATAAATAACCATAGAAGGCGTTTTTTCAGAATGGAATAGGCAGATACATTTATTATTTTTACCATCTCTTTTTAAAATAGTGTATTTAGAAATCATATCTTCTATATTTATCTTTGATTTTATCTCCATTATAAGACTATCTGATATCATATCCTAAAACACCCCCATAAAAACTATGCTTAATTAATTCCTATAAAATTTTTAGGTATAAATATATTATTATATAAATTTACTGCGTATCTGTCTGTCATCCCTGATATAAAATCACATATACACCTATCTATTCCATATATTTCTGATAATTCTATGTAAAATGTAGGTAATTCATCTTTATTAGTTTTAAAATAATTATATAACTTTTCGATAATACTAAAAACTTTAACTTCTTCCTGCAAACAAAATTTACTTCTATAAACAGTAGTAAACATAAATTTTTTAAGCTCTTTATGGGCATTTAATACATTCAAATCCATACTTATATCATTCTTATCAAAACTTTTTTCAACAATAGATGATATCATAGTTGTTATTCTATTACTTTTTGTTTTTCCAAGAACATCTATGCATAGTTTAGGAATATCATAATTAGATATTATATTTGCTTTTATAGAATCTTCTATATCATGATTTATATATGCAACTTTATCAGATATTTTAAGAACTCTTCCTTCTAATGTTTCAGATTCTTTAGAAGAATGGCACTCTATACCATCTAAAACTTCTTTTGTTAGGTTTAATCCTTTTCCATCTTTTTCTAAAAATTCAACAACTCTTAAACTTTGTATGGCATGGACAAACCTTTCATTAGAAATTTGGTTTAATGACCTCTCTCCTGCATGTCCAAATGGTGCATGTCCCAAATCATGACCTAAGGCCATCGCCTCTACAAGATCTTCATTTAAATTTAAAGCTCTACATATAGTTCTTGCTATTTGAGAAACCTCTAATGTATGCGTCAACCTTGTTCTATAATAATCCATTCCAGGAGATATAAAAACCTGTGTTTTATATTTAAGTCTTCTAAAACTACTAGAATGTAAAATTCTATCCCTATCTCGTTGAAAAACCGTTCTAAAATTACAATCTTCTTCATCTCTCTTTCTTCCTATAGATTTTGATGAAAAAGTTGCAAATTTAGAAAATATAATCTCTTCATTTTTTTCTATTGTATTCCTAAAACATTTCATTTTAAATATCCTTTTAAATAATTTATAAATTTAAAAATATAGAACCCAATATTCTATATTCTATCATATTATTAGATAGATTAACAATATTATATATAAATTTCTCTCTCTCTTCTTTTACAATAGAAATATTGAATAAAACTTTATCTGTAAACTGTCTATCAGATATATTACAGGAATAATTTTCGGATATATTAGTTATAATATTATAAAAATTATAACTAGATAAAATAGAAATAACATCACATTCTTTCATTAAAATTATTTCACTTTTATCTATAGCCCCCATACACGCACTAGAATAAGCTCTAACAAGTCCACCAGCACCTAATAAAACACCTCCAAAATACCTAGTAATAACACAACATACATTAGATAGTTCGTTTTTTTCTAATATATAAAGAATAGGCTTACCTGCTGTTCCTTGGGGCTCTCCATCATCAGAAAGCTTTTTATAATTATTTTTTTGAACTATGTAAGCAAAAACATTATGTCTTGCATCATTATAATTTTTTTTAATTTCTAAAATTTTTTTTTCCGCTTTATAAATACTATCTATAGTAAAAATATTACATATAAATTTTGATTTTTTTTCTGATAATTCAAAATATGCATTTTGTTTAATGGTTTTATAAAACAAAATATCAGCTCCAATTAAAAATAAAAGTGGTGTAAAAACACCACTTTTATTCTAAATATATTAACCATTGATATTAAATCTTTTATTAAATCTATCAACACGACCGCCCGTATCAACAAGTTTTTGCTTACCTGTATAAAAAGGGTGACATTTTGAACAAATTTCAACCTTTATATCTTTTCTAGTAGAACAGGTTTCTATAACCTCTCCACAAGCACACTTAATAGTTGTTTCTTCATACCTAGGATGAATTCCTTCTCTCACTAACATTCACCTCTTTGCTTATAAAAGTCATTTATTCATGAATTATACTATATATAAATATATAAATC
>CAMTHN010000025.1 GCA_947072265.1 uncultured Clostridia bacterium
ATATTTAAAGTTCTGATTAAATAAGTAGCGATTTGATCGGATACTTTCATTAATAATATCATAAATAATAATCCAAATCCAAAAACTGTAAATATATTTTTTAATGTTTTTTTTCCATTATAATTATCTATATCATTTACAAAACCATAACCGTATACAAATGTAACCGATTTATCTGTATCTAAATTGCTTTCCTCAAACTTATCTTGTGTATAGAAAAATAAATTAGGTTTCTTTATCATATTAGCTCCTGTTTTTAAAAGATAATTAAAAATGTTTATAAATCATTTAATATGTTATCATAATAACAAATATAAATTACTATAAATAATAAATTTTGTTAATTTTTTATTATTAAATAAGATAGTAGATATAAACAATTGAAAAATATAATGCAGTTTGATATAATTACCCAATTAATTCACAATATGAGGAGTTCAGGATTTGAAAATAAAATTAAATAAAAAATTTTCTATAATAAATACACCAGCTAGAGTTATCTGCCTTGGGTTTGCATGCACAATAATAATAGGAACTATTTTATTAATGCTTCCTATATCTTCAAAATCTCTAGAGACAACGCCTTTTATAACATCACTTTTTACAGCAACATCTGCTACATGTGTAACTGGTCTTTCTATACATGACACATTTACCCACTGGAGCATCTTTGGTCAAATTATAATTTTATCTTTAATACAAATTGGTGGGCTTGGACTAGTGACCTTTACAACTTTTTTTAGCGTCGCTATCGGTAGAAAACTGGGTCTTAAAAATATGCAATTGGTTAATGAGTCCGTTTCTGCTGATGATGGGTTTAATGCATCAGAATTAATCAAGATGATTATCACTATAAGTATAATATTTGAAGTAATAGGTGCTATTATTCTATCTTTTATATTTGTACCTGAATTTGGATCATCAGGATTTTTTATCGCTATTTTTACATCTATTTCCGCATATTGTAATGCAGGATTTGATTTATTTGGATCTATTCCAGGAAACTCTAGCCTAACAATTTTCTATAACCAGCCTATTGTTTTGTATACAATCATGGGTCTTATTATAAGTGGAGGTCTTGGTTTTATAGTTTGGTATGATATTTATAATTATAAAAAAACTAAAAAACTTATGTTACATACAAAAATTGTTCTAATTATGTCTTTAGTTTTCATTGTTGTAGGTGCTATTATATTTTTATTATTAGAATTTAATAATAAAAATACTATTGGAGAGATGTCTCTTTTAGAAAAATTTAATAATTCATTATTTTATTCTATATCAACTAGAACAGCCGGTTTTAATACATTTGATATCTCTAGTTTAACAGAATTTTCTAAAGTTTTTTCCATGTTTTTAATGTTCATAGGAGCTGCCCCTGGATCAACTGGTGGTGGAATAAAGATAACAACAATAACAGTTATAGCGATGACAGTTATATCAGTTATAAAAGGAAGACAAGATACCCTTATCATGTCTAAAAAAGTTTCACAAGCCACTGTTTATAAATCTATATCTGTTTTCTCTATAGCATTTATTGCTGTAATTATATCAACTATTATAATATTCTTTACAAATAATTTTGAAAATCATCTATCTGGAATTGATGCGCTTTTTGAAGCAATATCCGCTTTTGCCACTGTTGGATTATCAACCGGAGTAACAGCTATGTCAAATGTTGCATCAAAATTAATACTAATATTTACTATGTTTCTTGGACGAGTTGGTCCAATATCTCTCGCTCTTTCTTTAACTATAAAATCTTCAAAAAGAAATAAGCACAAAATTGTTCCAGAAGGAAAAATAATGGTTGGTTAAAAAATAGAGGAGGATATAAATCCTTCCTCTATTTTTTTTGCTCATCTAAAGTTGTATAAAAACCTTCTAAAAATTCATCTAAAAAAATTTTAGCTTCTGCTAAACCAATAGAATCTATATTATATTGTATACTTATTTTAGCTTTTATAAAATCTTTATTTCCTTGTTGTTCTTCGTCTATACACTTTATAAGAGCAGAAATTTTGTCCGCTGCTTTAATATACTCAATTATAATTTTAGAATTTTTTTCATTAAAAATATCTCTATAACTATCTTTAAGATAACTTGGTAAAAAATTTAATAATCTATCTTCTGCTTTTTCTTCTATTTCTTTATAAACTTTTCTTATATTATCATCATAATATTTTATAGGGGTTGGTAGATCTCCTGTAATTATTTCACCAATATCATGAAACATCGCAATTACAGCTATTTTATTTTCATCTATATCTTTTTTAAATTTATGCTTTCCAATTAAAGCTAGTCCATGTGCTATAAATGCAACTTCTAGACTATGCTCGGTCAAATTTTCATGTCTTATATTCCTCATAAGACTCCATCTGTTTATGTATTTCATACGGAATAACATTGAAAAAAAATTGCTACTCATAATAAGTTGAATCTCCTATTCATATGAATTTATTCTAATATTTGACAAAGTAATTTATAGGGGTTAATATTATATTAAATATATCAATTTTTGTTAAAGGTGGAAAAATTTATGCTATCAAATAAAGTCCGTACAAGATTTGCTCCTAGTCCTACAGGATATATGCATATCGGAAATCTACGTACTGCCCTATACGCATACCTTATATCCAAAAAAAATAATGGAGATTTTATACTTAGAATAGAAGATACTGATCAAGAGAGATTAGTCGAAGGTGCTATAGATATTATATATAAAACTCTTAAAAAAGCAAACCTTCAATGGGATGAAGGTCCTGATATTGGTGGTCCTTTTGCCCCTTATATACAAAGCGAAAGATTGCATATGTTTAAAAAATATGCAATGAAATTAATAGAAAATAATCATGCTTATTTTTGCTTTTGTGATAAAGAACACTTAGAAGAAGTTCGTAAGATTCAACAAGCATCTGGCATAACTCCAAAATATGATGGTCATTGTAAAAATTTATCTGAAATTTCTATAAAACAAAATTTAGATAAAAACGTACCCTTTGTTATTCGACAAAAAATGCCAAAAGAAGGTGAAACATCTTTTCATGATGCCGTATTCGGAACTATAACAGTAGAAAATTCTATACTAGATGATCAAATTTTGATAAAAACAGATGGAATGCCTACATATAATTTTGCCAATGTTGTTGATGATCACACCATGGGTATAACCCATATTGTTAGAGGAAATGAGTATCTTTCTTCAACGCCTAAATATAATCTTCTTTATGAAGCCTTTGGATGGGACAAGCCAGTATACATACATTGTTCCCCTGTTATGAAAACACATACAGAAAAACTTTCTAAAAGAAATGGCGATGCTTCTTTTGAAGATTTTATAGAAAAAGGTTTTCTTCCTGAAGCAATTGTAAACTATATTGTTCTTCTTGGATGGTCTCCAAAAGGTGAAGAAGAAATTTTTACATTATCACAACTTATATCAGAATTTAATATTGAAGGAATTTCAAAATCTCCTGCTATTTTTGATGATAAAAAATTAAAATCTATTAATGGAGAATATATTCGAAAGCTTTCTTTAGAAGAATTTAGTAAATTTGCCACACCCTATATAAGACAAACTTGTAAAAATAAAAATTTATCTATTCCTCTTATATCACAAGTTTTACAAAAACGTACAGAACTTTTTTCTGATATTCCAGATCAAGTAGATTTTTTTGATAAACTTCCAGAATATGATATATCATTATATATAAATAAAAAAATGAAAACAACCTATCAATCATCATTAGATGCATTAAATAAAATTATTACTGTTTTTAAAGATATATCTAACTGGACTTTTCAAGATATACATGATGTTTCTTTTAAGCTAATAAAAGAAATGGAAGTTAAAAACGGAATTGTCCTCTGGCCTATTCGTGTTTCGACGTCTGGAAAACAATTTACACCTGGCGGAGGAATAGAAATAGCAGAAATTTTAGGAAAAGAAGAAACGATAAATAGAATAAAAATTGGTATACAAAAACTTTCAAATATTTAATTTTATGAGGTGATTTGTTTGGATATAAATTATAGCTTAACTATAGATGATATTATATCTTTATGTAAAAATAGAGGTTTTATATATGCTGGAAGTGAAATATATGGAGGGCTGGCAAATACTTGGGACTATGGACCTCTTGGAGTTGAACTGAAAAATAATATAAAAAAGGCATGGTGGAAAAAATTTGTAACCATGCCAAAAGAGAATATAGGTCTAGACTGTGGAATTTTAATGAATTCTAAAGTTTGGGAATCTTCTGGACATATTGGAGGATTTTCTGACCCTTTAATGGATTGTAAAGATTGTAAAACTCGACACCGTGCTGACACTCTTATTGAAGATAATGGGATATCTATCATTGGTCTCTCTGACAATCAACTTATGGAGATTATCAAACAAAAAAATATAAACTGTCCCAATTGCGGAAAATCAAATTTTACTGATATACGAAAATTTAATCTAATGTTCAAAACTTCTCAGGGCGTTACAGAAGACAATAAAAATGATATCTATCTTAGACCAGAAACAGCGCAAGGGATATTTATAAATTTTTCTAACATTCAAAGAACTACAAGAAAAAAAATTCCTTTTGGAGTTGGTCAAATAGGAAAATCTTTTAGAAATGAAATAACACCTGGAAATTATATATTTAGAACTAGAGAGTTTGAACAGATGGAAATGGAATTTTTTTGTAAGCCAGATACAGAGCTAGAATGGTTTGAATATTGGCAAAAATATTGCGAGGATTGGCTTTTAGCCCTTGGAATAAAAAAAGAATCTATAAAATTAAGAAAACATGAAAAAAAAGAACTTTCCCATTATTCCAATGCTACAACTGACATAGAATTTTTATTTCCTTTTGGATGGGGAGAACTTTGGGGAATTGCTTCTCGTACAGATTTTGATCTTTCTACACATATGAAGAATAGCATAAAATCTCTAGAATATTTTGATCCTGAAACAAATGAAAAATATATTCCCTATGTAATCGAGCCTTCTCTCGGTGTAGAAAGGATGACTTTAGCTTTTTTATGTAATGCCTATCATCAAGAAGAAGTTTCTAAAGGAGATATAAGAAAAGTTCTTAAACTCCATCCTGCGATTGCACCAATAAAAGCTGCGATACTTCCTTTGTCTAAAAAACTCTCTAAAGATGCAGAAAAAATATACAAACAACTTTCACAACATTTTTCTATAGAATTTGACGAATCCGGATCAATTGGAAAAAGATATAGACGTCAAGACGAAATAGGAACACCATTTTGTATAACATTTGATTTTGAATCTTTAGAAGATGAATGTGTCACCATACGTCATAGAGACTCTATGAAACAGGATAGAATAAAATTTGATCAACTGAAAGACTTTATAGAAAATCATCTAATATTTTAAATTAAAGGAGGTTATTTTTTGATTAATATAACATTAAAAAATGGAGATATAAGACAATTTGAAAAAGGAACTTTAATTGTTGATATAGTTAAATCTATAAATCAAAAATTAATAAAAACTGCATGCTGTTGTCTACTAAGTGATAAAATTGTAGATTTAAGAGATGCTGTTTATCAAGATGAAACTTTAGAAATTTTAAGCTTTGATGATCTAAAAGGAAAAGAAGCGTTTTGGCATACATCTGCCCATATTCTTGCTCATGCTGTTGTTAGATTATATCCATCTGCAAAGCTATCTATTGGGCCTGCTATAGACAATGGATTTTTTTATGATTTTGAAGTTGATACACCTTTTTCAACTGACGATCTTTCTAAAATAGAAAAAGAAGCTAAAAAAATAATAAAACAAAATCCTAAAATAGATAAAAAGATAATATCTAAACAGCAAGCTATAGAAATTATGACAGAAAGAGATCAACCATATAAAATTAAATTAATTGAAGAAATTTCTTCTAAAAACAACGATCTTTCTATATATTCTCAAGATGATTTTATAGATTTATGTGCTGGTCCACATATTTTAAATATATCATCTATAAAAGGGTTTAAAATTTTACAAACTACAGGTGCCTATTTTAAAGGAGACTCTAAAAATAAACAATTGTCTAGAATATATGGAATTTCATTTCCAACAACTAAACAAATAGATGAATATATTTTGTCTATAGAAGAAGCTAAAAAAAGAGATCACAATATAGTTGGAAGACAATTAAAATATTTTACAACAAACGAAAATGTAGGTCAGGGACTACCTTTAATTATGCACAAAGGTGCAAAAGTTTTACAAATTTTACAAAGATATGTAGAAGATTTATGTGAAAAAAATGAATATTTTTTAACTAAAACTCCATTTATGGCAAAAAATGATTTGTATAAAATTTCTGGTCATTGGCAACATTATCAAGATGGAATGTTTATAATTGGAGATGAAAAAAATAGCGATGATATTTTAGCTCTTAGACCTATGACATGTCCTTTTCAGTTTATGATATATAATTCGGACATACACTCTTATAAAAATCTTCCTATAAGATATTTTGAAAATTCTACATTATGCCGAAATGAATCATCTGGAGAGATGCATGGACTTATCCGTCTAAGACAGTTTACACTTTCTGATGGCCATACAATAACAACAGAGGATATGATTGATGATGAATTTAAAAAAATTCTAAATCTTATTCAAACAATTATGAGCTCTATTGGTATAGAAAATGATATCTTTTATAGATTTAGCAAATGGGATCCACAAAAAAAAGACAAATACATAGATGATCCTATTGCTTGGAAAAATACAGAAGATAAAATGAAAAATATTTTAGACAATTTAAATATTAATTATACTTCTGCTATTGGAGAAGCTGCTTTTTATGGTCCAAAATTAGACATACAGATGAAAAATGTTCATGGAAAAGAAGATACTATTATAACTATACAAATAGACTTTTCTCTTGCTGAAAGATTTAATATGACATATATAGATTCTGACGGAATAAAAAAATACCCATATATCATACATCACTCTCTTATAGGATGCTACGAAAGAACTCTTGCTCTTCTTATAGAAAAATATTCTGGAGATCTTCCTCTTTGGATTTCTCCTCTTCATTGTAGAATACTCCCTATTTCAGATATACACCAAGAATATTCTGAGACCATTAAAAATATTCTACAAAAACATAATATACTAGTTGAGATAGATTCTACTTCAGAAAAAATTGGATATAAAATTAGAAAAGGTCAGCTTGATAAAGTTCCCTATATGTTGATAGTTGGAGATAAAGAAGTTTCTTCTAATACTCTTTCAGTACGATCTAGAAAACATGGTGAAAGTTTTGATATAACTCATAATACATTTATACAAAACATAACTGATGAAATTAAAAATAAGATAATATAAAATAAAGTAGCAGAAATATAATTCTGCTACTTTATTTTATATTATCTTTAATCATCTCCAAAAAATCTTCCCATCTACCTGTTTCCCTAATTATAGTTGGACAATTCTTACCTGAAAAATCTGCATGTTGTTTAACACTATCTATATCTAAATTATTTCTTTTTAAAAGAAATGCTGTCAACTTTGATGCATTAGATAAAGATTTTTCATAATCTCCATCTTCATTTACAGCTATCTCAACAGCTATTCCATGATTATTTCCATCATCAGTTCCAGAATGCCAAGCAACTTCTGTATCTGGTATATGATTATATATTTCTTTATCATCAACTGTATAATGCCACGAAACCATACGACCATCTTCCATATTTTTTATGTATTCATTATGAGCTTTTGCATCTGCTCCTACTTTTGTATTGGCGGTTTCATGAATAACAATATATTTAACTTCTCTATCTATATTTGTCCTAAGTCTATGATTTTTATTCAATATATCTTTATTTATAAAAATACCATAGGCATATTCATTATCAAAAAATTTTCTGAATTTTTGGTTTCCAACATATATTGGCTTAAAAATATTGATTATACCAAAAACAATCATACAAAAAATAATAGCTATTAATG
>CAMTHN010000026.1 GCA_947072265.1 uncultured Clostridia bacterium
CTTTAGATTCTTCACCTATTTTAGATATATCTTTTGTTATTTCTTTTCTTTTTTCTTCTGTCAGTTGAGGAAAGACAAGCCTTATAACTTTACCATCATTTGTAGGGTTTATTCCTATATCAGCTGCATGAATTGCTTTTTCTAGAATTCCTATACTAGATAAATCCCATGGTTGAATAGACAAAATTCTTGATTCAGTTATAGAAACTGCTGCCAGTTGATTAACTGGAGTTGGTGTTCCATAGTAATCAACTAAAATTTTATCTAAAATAGTTGGATTAGCCCTACCTGCTTTCATTCCTGAATATATATTTTCTAAATTATTAATTATTTTTGCCATTTTTTCTTTACATATATTGAATTGATTTTCCATATTAAAACTCCTCCACTATCGTTCCAATTTTTTCTCCCATAACTGCTAATACAATATTATTCGAATCAGTTAAATCAAATACCAATATTGGAATATTATTATCTTTACACATAGAAGCTGCTGTACTATCCATAACCTCTAATCTTTTATTAAGAATTGTGGAAAAACTTACCCTATCATATTTAATTGCATCAGAATATTTATTAGGATCTTTATCATAAACACCATCAACCATAGTTGCTTTTAAAATTATTTCAGCTTCAATTTCTGCAGCTCTTAAAGATGATGCGGTATCTGTTGAAAAAAATGGATTTCCTGTTCCACAGCCAAATATAACAACTCTTCCTTTTTCAAGATGTCTAACAGCTCTATTTCTTATATAAGGTTCCGCTACAGCTTGTATAGATAAAGCAGTTTGTACACGAACATTTACACCTAATTCTTCTAATACATCCGCTACTGCTAATGCATTCATTGTTGTCCCTAACATACCTATATGATCAGCTCTTGTTCTATCCATTGCTCCACTGGATCTTCCTCGCCAGAAATTACCTCCACCAACAACGATAGCGATTTCAACTTTCATCTCAACAGCTTTTTTTATACTTTTACATATATCCATCATAATATTATAGTCAAGACCAAACTTTTTCTCTCCCGCTAATGCCTCTCCGCTTAACTTCAATAATACTCTTTTATATTTCATAGACATTATTTCCACTCCCTAAGCTCCATTTTAATCTATTTTACAATAATTATTTTATTATGTAAAGTATATGTTATAAAAATAAAAAGGTAACTTTTAGTTACCTTTTTATTTTTATTAAATCATACTAGCAACTTCATCCGCAAAGTTATCTTCTTTTTTTTCTAAACCTTCACCTTTTTCAAATCTTATAAATTCCTTTATTTTAATATTTCCAGAAAGTTTTTGACTAACATTTGTTGTATATTTTTCTATGGAAATATCCATATCTTTTATAAAAGGCTGATCTAATAAACAAATTTCTTTATAATATTTTGATATTCTACCTTCAACCATTTTTTCAGCAATATTTTTAGGCTTACCTTCATTTAAAGCTTGTGCTAATAAAATATCTTTTTCTTTTTGTAAAACATCAGCAGGTACGATACTTTTATCAACAAATTGTGGATATGATGCTGCAATTTGCATAGCTATATCTTTCCCATATTCTTTAATACCGTCTTGATTAGAAGATATGTCAGTTTCAAATTTAACTAAAACTCCTATTCTTCCTCCACCATGAATGTAAGAAGATAAACTTCCTTCAAGAATATTAAATCTTCTAATTTTAATATTCTCTCCAATAGTTAAAATTTTATCTCTAAGTATATCTTCTACACTATCTGATTTTCCAACTAGAGTTTGTTTCATAAGATCATCTATATTAGAAGGTTTTTTTTCTATTATAGTATCTGCAACAAGTTCAACAAATTCAATAAATTCATTATTCTTAGAAACAAAATCTGTTTCTGAATTTATCTCTAATATTACACCTATATCATTTGTTTTATTTAATTTTGAAATTACCAAACCTTCTGTAGCAATTCTACCAGCTTTTTTAGCGGCAGCTGCAAGACCTTTTTCACGTAAAATTTCAATTGATTTATCCATATCTCCATCAGAGTCAACTAAGGCTCTTTTGCAGTCCATCATACCACAGCCAGTTCTTTCCCTTAATACTTTTACATCTTTTGCAGCAAATGACATAAATTTACCTCCAATTTAATATTTTACAATTAAATTATTATTTAATTTCATTATTAGAAATTTCTAGTTCAGATTCTATTTTTTGTTCTGTTTCTACTTCTTCATCAGATAGACCTTGTCTTGCCTCTAGAACAGCACTGGCCATGGCAGC
Organism: uncultured Clostridia bacterium; assembly: GCA_947072265.1. Taxonomy (GTDB): domain Bacteria; phylum Bacillota; class Clostridia; order Oscillospirales; family Ruminococcaceae; genus CAMTHN01. The sequence goes on from CAMTHN010000026.1 coordinate 2,257, forward strand.
AGAAATCAATTTTACAGCACGTATAGCATCATCATTTCCAGGAATAATATAATCAATTTCATCAGGGTCACAGTTTGTATCAACAATAGCTACTACTGGAATTCCTAATTTTCGTGCTTCAGATACAGCAATTTTTTCTTTTCTAGGATCAACAATAAATAAAGCTCCTGGAAGCTTTTTCATATTTTTAATTCCACCAAGAAATTTTTCAAGTCTTTCAATTTCAAGGTTTAATTTTATTACTTCTTTTTTTGGTAGAAGATCAAATATATTTTCTTCTTCCATCTTTCTTAATTGAGCTAATCTATCAATTCTTCTACTTATAGTTTTATAGTTAGTCATCATTCCGCCTAACCATCTAGCATTTACATAATGCATTCCACAACGTAGAGCTTCTTGTTTTATAGAATCTCCAGCTTGTTTTTTTGTTCCTACAAATAAAATATCTCTTCCTTCAGCAGCTGTTTGGAAAACAAATTTATATGCCTCTTCTAATTTTCTAACTGTTTTTTGCAAATCTATAATATATATTCCGTTACGTTCTGTAAATATATATTCTGCCATTTTTGGATTCCATCTTCTTGTTTGATGTCCAAAATGAACCCCTGCTTCAAGTAATTGTTTCATAGATACAACGCCCATATAAAATCCTCCTAATTGGTTTTTTCCACGGAATGTTGTATAAAGCTAAAAACTAATAAAAATAATTAGACCAAATAGCAACAACAAACCTGCGTATTTTTTATAATTATATCATAAAAAAAAGAAGAAGGCAATATTTTTAACCTTCTTCTTTTTTATTTTTATAAATTTGATATTTTTTTTGTTTTTTTCTTTACTCTTTTACTTTTTGAAGTTTTACTATTTCTCTCTTGCCATAAAACCCATAATGGACCTGCTATAAATATTGTAGAATAAACCCCAGAAATCATCCCTATTATTATTGGAAAAGCAAATGAATTTATAGAATTTAATCCATAGATAGTTGCAAATATAGAAACTATCAACATAGCTACAACCGTCGTTAAAGTAGTAGTAATTGATCTTCTTAGAGATTGGTTTATACTTAAATTAACCAAATCTTTGCTATTTAATTTTCCACCAAATAATTTTTTATTTTCTCTAATTCTATCATATATTACTATTGTATCATTTATTGAATAGCCTAATATAGTAAGTAATACGGCTATAAAATTATCATTTATGGATATTTTAAATATTACAAACACTCCAAAAACTATTATTAAATCATGCATTAAAGCTATAACTGCAACTACTCCAGCAGACCAACCACTTATCTTTTTAAATCTAAAAGATATATACATAATCATAATAATTGCAGCAAACATTACAGCAACAATAGATTTTAGAAAAAATTCTTTACCTATGTCCGCTCTAACATTATCTGAATTTATTAATTCTATTTTATTTGCTTCAAAATCTTTATCAAGTCGAGAATTTAATGAGTTCTGTAATTCATTACTTATACCATTTTTAGAAGCCAGTGATATAATGATACTTTTTGTATTTGTTAGTATATTTTCTGTTTGTCTAACCGTAAATTCTTGATTTACAGATTCTTTTACGGCAGTTTTAAAGTTTTCTAAATCTATATCGCCTTCATACGAGTATGTTGATATAGATCCGCCAGTAAATTTTATATCTAAATTAACCCCAAATATAATTGATGAAATTATTGTAATTAATATTAAAATAATGGATATGGTGAAAAATATATTTTTTTTGCCTATGAAATCGATTTTTTTCATTATATTTTTCCTCCATATAATTTTGGATTTCTAAACAATTTAAATTTAGATATTGATTTTAACATAAATTTCGAAGCAGTTAAACCAAATATAAAGTTTAATATTACACTAATTAGTAGAGTATATCCAAATGAATATATAGATCCAGCTGTTGATGGACCAAATAAGAAGAATATTGGTTCAAATATCTTTGATAAGAAAGAATTAGGTGGTCCAAATGATCCCATAAGAATTACAGCTACTATAATTACAGTTATATTACCATCAAAAACAGCTGTAAATCCTCTTTTAAATCCAGATGAAATTGCTCCATCAATTGTTTTTCCAGAGTTTATTTCTTCTGTAATTCTTTCAGATGTTATTATATTTGCATCAACACCAATACCAATACCAAGAATTATACCAGCTATACCTGGCAATGTAAGTGTAAAACTTGGAAATATTATAAAAAATCCAGATATTGCAGCAAGTGTTCCTCCAACTTGTCCTAATAAAGATATAGAAGAAACAAATCCAGGTAATCTATAAATTATAATCATAAATATACATATTAATATAAACGCAATCATTCCAGATAAACCCATGATATCTCTAGCTTTTGTACCTAAAGTTGGTGATATAGTGCTAAAATTATCAGCTTTAAGTTTAAACGGTAAAGATCCTGAATTTATTTTATCAGATAATGATTTTGCTTCTTCTGGTGTAAATGACCCTTCTATAATTGCTTTTCCATCTGATATATGAGCATTAACAGTTGGAGCAGAAATAATATTATTATCTAACCAGATAGATATTTTACCTGAATTTTCAGAAAGTTTTTTGGTTGCTTCAGAAAATTTTTCTTTACCCTTTTCATTTAAAGTTAAAGAAACGACAGGCTTTTGATTTTCTGTACTTATATTTGGACTAGAGTTTTCTATATCAGCACCCGTTAGTATAATATTGTCTTTTGTAACACCAATAGGTTCACCGCTATCATCTCTTTCGTCACTTTCTCTAAATGTAAGTTCTGCAGTAGCTGACAATTCAGAAATTGCTTCTTCTGGATTGAAATTTTCTTCATTTGCCTTCCAAGGAAATCTAACAATAATTCTTTTTCTTTGATTATCTGTATAAACCTCATAGTCTGTTATATTTTGTGAAATCAATCTAACTTTTATAATAGACTCAGCAGCAGCAATATGCTCGTCTGTTATATCTTCCGTTTCTTCATCTGGAATAAAAGTAACATCCACACCACCTCTAATATCAATACCAAATCGTATATCCCCTACTCCTTTTACATAGATATTTTCCCTATCACCATATAAGGTTTTAAAACCAAATATAGATAAAAAGGAAAATAAAACTATAAGAATAGAGATAAAAAAGAATACTGGTTTTCCAATACGTTTCATCATCTAGCCTCCAATATTTGTCCCAATCAAAAATATACATAATTTCTGATTTTAATGCCCTTAATTATATTATAGGATAATTAAAATGTCAACTATTGTACAATTATTATAAATATATTTTATAATAATTTAATTTGAATAGTCATTTATAATATCTTCTATCTCTTTCTCGGATGTTATAACCTCTGTAAATGAATCAGGAACATTTCCAACTATTATAGTATCTGATAAAATAAAATTCGAAGGAACGATAACTCTAGTGGTATGCCAAGGAATTATCACACTTATATTAACCTCTATATTTAAGCTTATTTTATGATTAGTTTGGTTAATACCTGTAGACTTAAATTCACTTGTAATATTTGTTGAAACATTTCCATTTGGAACAATAATAAAATCAATTTCCGGACCTCTTCCAGAAAATATATGAGATCCTAATAATGTACCTAACCTTATTTTTATTTTATGATTTTTAATCTCTAGTATATTTTCTACAATTGCATATGATATTCTAGATTGTATTCTATATATACCTATATTATCTATATTTACACCTATTATATTTCCATTTATATCTTTTGAAAAATTAACTAGATCTATAGAATCGTATTCACTTTTATTTATTTCGTTAAATACTGCTTGATTAATTGATTTAACTGCTAAAAGTTTTCCATGATATTCCGACATATTTTTTATGATAGGTCTAAAATTTATATCTAATAAGACTAATATTATTAAATTTATTAATAAAAAAAATATTATTCTATAAATTATTAAATTTTTTTTATGTTTTTTATTTTTATAAAAAGCATCATCAGTAATTTTTAAAGAAATATTATCACCTCTTTTAATATTTTTTTATATATTATAAGATATGATAAAAAATATTAAAAGTTGCATTATTTATATAATAATGCAACTTTATATTAAGGATTAATAGTTTTATTTATAAATTCAGTAACAATATATTGATCTCCAATATTTCTATATTTTATTTCTATAATATCGCCTTCTTTTGTAAGATGTATATAAGGAGATATATTTTGATCCATAGAGTATAATATTTCTTTATTGTTATCAAGTATAAAATTATACATAGTTTTTTGATTTTGTATATAAGAAGAAACTCTATAAATACTACTACTGGTAGTTTCAGCATCATCTTTTGTAGATGAAATACCAGAATTTAATAATAAATTTTTATATTTATTTTCTGCTTCAACTATAGTATCTCCAACTTCTACTAAACTATAATCTTGAACCGAAACATAAGCATATTTTTTTATTAAACCTTCATTATCTTTTAATGTCAAAAAATAAGTTGGTTTTTCAGAAATATTTAAAATAATTGGTGTAGTTGCAATATATCCTAAATCTTGAACTTTACCTTCTGCAGAACTCATTGCAGAATATTCGGTCGCTCCACTTATCCTATATAAGATTGGCTCTTTTGTAACCATATCTACCATATAAAATCCAGTAGCACTGCTATCCGCACCAACACTTGTTATTCCTGTAAATAAATAGCATTTTCCTTCTAGATATATTATTACGCTTCCTGCAGAAGTTTTAAATTTATCTTTATTAGAAAAATTAAATATACCATGAACATAATTACCCTTGTTATTAATCTGATTCATTATATAATCTTCAGGTTGAACTCTATCTACCCAATATGGTATATCATCTAAAGAATAATTTTCAATTTTTCCTGAACTTGCATTTATCAGAACTATTCCGTCTGCTTCTGGAAGTGCAAATCCTCTAGAATTTTTATATGTAGTTACAACCCAATAAGGGTTTCCTTCATCATCTAATTCAAAAGAATAATCAACAATTCCTTTAAATAAATTTTTAAAAAGTCTAACTCTTCTCTCAAGATCATCAAAAAGATAAGAGTCTGGATGTATTTTAATCTTATGTGTGTCAATATATTCTACATTTTGTGCATTTGTCGCAGAAACAACTATATATCCAGGGGTTCCAGACAAATTTGTTATCCATTTAAAAAATCCAGAATGATGCAAAGGGACAACCCATACTAAGCTTTCATTAACTTGTTGTATAGTTGGTTCTCCCAATCTAACTTGACTACCTAAAGATGGTTTTTCACCCAATTTTTTATCAGCAAGCCTATAAGCAAGTTTTTTATCAACTATAGGCACTTGGTTTATATCTATAACTTGTATATTAGATGTAAATTCTTTTTCAACTGGTTGTTCCATTTGATCTCTATATGCTTTCCAGTTAAATAATGTAGATGATCCTAAAATAACTAAAAAATATAAAGACCAAATTACAATAATTACAAATATTGCCCACTTTGCCATATTAAAATCTAGGTTAATATCCCCTATATTTTTAAAAATAAATGGTGTATTATTA
>CAMTHN010000027.1 GCA_947072265.1 uncultured Clostridia bacterium
TTCATCATCAATTTTGAGATTAAAAGAATTTCAAAATATAGATATAGAGGAAAATATGGGTAAACTTCTTTCTGATGAATATCATTTATATAAAAGAGTATTACAAAATTCTTTAAAGATGATACTTTTAGGAACCAAAGAAGATATACATAGTGATAATAAGACATTTAATTTTGCAACTGTAACAAAATCAAATAGAAAATCTGGAAGTATATTGTGTACAAAAGATTGGACTATGTTATCAAATGATATTTTTATTCTAGGTGGTATAGATGGAATGTTTGATGTATATTTGGTAAGTAAAAGAAGTAGATATAATATGGAATCACCTATTCCAAGTTATTTGGCTGATAAAGATTATCTTGCATCAAAAGGAATAGTAGTTAAATTGAGCTGTTTTGCAAGGGAACTTATAGGGTTATTATGTGCTGGATATAAAATGCAAATGCTTAAAGATCAAATTGAAATATGCAAACCACCAAAAAAATATATTAATATGTCTTTACTTCAATATGTTAATGCTTTTAGTTATTTTAGTAGATGTGATAATTGGAAATATTTATATAATCCTGATTTAGTAGGATTCGATTTTGATTTTATTAATAATACATTAAAAGGAATTATTACAACTGATGGGTATAAAAGTGTATAAAATCTTTTATTAGATAAAATTAAAGGTAGAATAATGTTAGAAAATAGAGAAGATTTATAAAAAGAATTGACATATTTTTATTAGAATGTGATAATGAATACAAGCATTACTATCGTGATCGGTAAATGGCTATATTATTTACTATATAAGTAAAATAAAACAAATATATTAAAAAGGAGAAATAAAAATGAGATCAATAACTAAATTAAAACTCCAATATTCTCATCGTTTTCTAGGATACGAAGGAGAAGCACAATATCTACACGGGCACCAAGGAGATCTAGTTATAGAAGTAGAAGGTGAAGTTGATAAAAGAACTGGGTTTGTTGTACCTTGTAACCATATAAAGGCTGTAGCATGGGATTATTTAAAAAACTTTGATCACGCACTTGTACTACAGGAGAATGATCCTTTGTTACCAGAAGTATTAAAAACATATGAAACTCAGGGAATAAGAAATGGAGCTCCAACTAATACTAATATGGGACTAGCTATAGATAACGAACTTGCAAAAGCATATCCAGAATGCAGACTTGTAGTAGTTAAAAAAGTCGCTACTTGTGAAAATTTAATAGAGTTATTTTATTCTTTATTAAAAGATAAATTTAACATAAAAAAAATGACTTTTGCATCGGGTGATAACTGTGCATCATGCGAATTTTAGGTAAAATTAAAAATTAAAAAATATAAGCTATCTATAATTTTTATAGATAGCTTATATTTTTTAATTATAATACTCTTAAAATTTATTCAAAGTCTTTATTCAATTTAAATAAAGTTTCAATATTATTTTAAATACTGTGTCCGCTAGTATATATATTAGAAGAACTTGAAAATTCGTATTTAACAAGATTGTCTGCTTTTTGATATAGGGCTATATTTTTTTGTATCTGGACTATATTTAATTATTTTTAGGATTAATTATAACATTTGATTTATAATCCAATGTTTTTGCTCGGTTAGTATTAGTTCAAGCTTTAGTTTTTATTTTTATATTTATCTATTAAGAGCTTGATCCAACTGTAAACTGCTGAACCGCTAATATCTAGATCTATAGTATCAGAACTTCTTAAAGATGCAGAAGCATATAATTCTGTGATAATAGACGCTATAATTTTATTGCCAGTATAAACTACGGATAGTTAATAATCCCATTGATAAGTATTTCCCGATGACCAATTAATAGTTTATGTGCATCTATTTGATGTTAAAGTTCCTTGATGACATAGTATATTTAATTTTTTTGATTGTAATATTTTAGGTGATATTTCTAGGTTGGAATATTGTTTTTCTTAATCTAGTACAAATTCTTCAGTTGATAAATCTTGAGCAAGTGCAGAGGAGGGAGTCATAGAAGTTAGCATAAATATTGCTGTTAACTCTGCTATGATTTTTGATAATTTTTTAAAATTTTTCATATTTCTCCTCCGTTTTATTACTAATAGTAGTGGATATATACATATTATAGCATAAAATATTCATATATGTTAAGATTAATATATTTTTATAAATAATTATAGTGGGGTGTAATATGTTTGGCAAAGAAAAAAAAGAAGAAAGTTTGGGAGCTGTCGGGGGATTAGGTTTATCTAAATCAAATTATGATAGTATATTTGACACTGAAGAAGATTTTGAATCTGGAATAGTTAAAACAAAAGAAGGAATTAAAGGTGATTATAGGCTAGCGTTAGAAGATAAAGATGTTTTTTATAAACAAACTATATGTGATGATAGAGACTTAGAAGATGATGAACTAGAAGAGTTTGAGGATGAAATTGTGGATGCAGAATATGGTGTTTATGAAAATGTAATGAAAACAAATCTATCTATGATAATATTAGGAAATTGGGCTATAGGAAATTCTGAATCAAAAGAGGGAAGTGCGTGTATAGATACTGTAATGCAAAATAATTTTATGGTAGTTGATAATTCTAATAAAAATTTAGGAAGTATTTTAAAAGCGAAAGATTGGAATTTATTTACAAATGATATGCTTGTTTTAGGAATAATAGATAGCCAGACTTTAGTTCATTTAGCATCTCAAAGACATGAAAGAAATATGCTTGGTAGAAATGATAATAAAGGAAAGATAGTTTTATCTGGTCTTAGATTAAGTTTTTTTGCAAGAGAACTTATAGGACTTTTGTGTGCAGGATATAAAATAAAAAAATTAACAGATGGAACTGAAGTACTTTCTCCTCCAAATAAATATATGAATATGACTTTAAAACAATATTTTAATGCAGTTAACTTTTTTGAATCTACTGGAGAATGGAAACATTTATTTAATTCTAATTTAAAAGAATTAAAATTTAATTTTAAGAATAATTGTTTAAAAGAAGTTGTATTAAAATAGATAAAAGCAGGATAGAAATATTTCTATCCTGCTTTTTTAGATATATCGATTACTTAATATTTAAAAAGCAAATTAACTAATTTTTATTTATAAATTCCATAGTATATTCTACAAAACTTGAATCTGTATTTATTTCTTCTTTAATGATTTGGAAGTTTTTTTTAATATAAAATTTTACAGCCTGTTTATTCTCTTTATAAACAGATAATTTTAAATTATTATATTTTTTAATAACATATTCTAATAGTATACTTCCTATACCTAATGATTGGTTGTTTATATCTACAAATAAAGCACCGATAAAGTTATGGTCTATTATACTAATAAAACCTTTTATAGTAGATCTATCATCATATATATAAGTGTTTGAATTTGGTATATAAACATTTTTCACAAGATGATAATTTTTATTCCAATAATCTTTATTGATAAAATGGTGAGCTTTTATTGTAGCTGTTTGCCATATAGCCATAATTTTATTTAAATCTTTATTGTCAAAATTTCGTATCATAAATACTGTTAACTCCTTATTTATAAAGAATTAAATAAGTTTATATAAATTATTTTGATTTGTCAATTACGACATGAATTTTTTCCCAATTATCTTCTTTTAAAATAAGATCATAAGCTTTTCCATATCCTTCAACGAGTCTACCTTTAGTAGAAGATATTTCGAATACATCAAAATCCATCTTTGTAAGGGTATCCATAATTTGATCACCATGAGATTCTCTAAACATTTTTATAATATCTTCTGATGATTCTTGAGTAATAATCTCTGCCATACCGTTTAAGCAAACTCTTTTTCTTAAAAATGTTATCTCAGCTTCATTTTCTGGCTGTATAAACATAACAGATATTTTTTTATTATCTACTAAATTTTTATAATGTTGTGCAACTTTACTTATGTATATATATGTTTTATTTTTGTACCAAACAAAAGGAGAATAACTAATACAAGGAAGATTGTCTTTAGATAAAGAAGATATGCATAATGTTTTACTATTGTTTATTAATGTTTTCATAATTTAAATTCCTTTCAATTAAAAAAAATTATTTAAATGGATAAATCTAAAGGGTATACATATTTTGAATTTGATATAGGATCTTTTGATATATGGCATTCTATATTATATAAATTTTTTATATTTTCTTTAGTTATAGTTTTATCAGGGGTATCATCTGCAATAATATCACCATCTTTCATCATAACAATATGATTGCTAAATCTGGCCGCTTGATTTATATCGTGTAAAACCATAATTATGGTTATTCCAATCCTTTTATTTAATTCTCTAATAAGTGTTAAAAGTTCTAGTTGATGTCCAATATCTAGATATGTAGTTGGTTCGTCTAAAAGAAGTATATCTGGTTTTTGGCATAAACACATTGCTATCCAAACTCGCTGTCTTTCTCCTCCAGAAAGATTTGATAATTTTTTTTCTTGTATACTAGATATATTGGTATGTAATATTGCCCATGAGATTACTTCATAATCTTTTTTACTATATTGTTCAAACCAATTTTTATGTGGGCTTCTACCATAGGTTACAAGTTGTTTAACAGTTATATCTTCTGGAGATGTATTATGTTGTGAAAGGATTGCTAGTGTTTTGGACAAGGATTTTTCTGAAAATAAGGATAGAGGAGATCCATCTATTAAGATATAACCAGATATTGGATTTATTAGCTTTGCAATAGATTTAAGAAGAGTCGATTTTCCACATCCATTTGGGCCTATTATAGAAACGATTTCTTTTTTTTTTATTATTAAAGAAAGATTTTTTATAATAGGAATTTTATCATAATTTATTTTTAGATTTTTAATTTCGATCATATTTTACCTCCCATTCAACTTTTTTTTCTAAGTAAGTATATAAAAAATGGTCCTCCGATAATAGACATAATTATACCTACTGGAAGTTCTATATTTTGTATAATAGTTCGAGATATCGTATCTGTTCCCAATAGTAGAATTCCGCCAAGAATCATAGAAAATGGTATTAAATATTTATGATCAGAACCTATAATAAGTCGACTAATATGGGGAACAACAAGGCCGATAAATCCAATTATACCAACAACAGAAGTTGTTATAGAAGCGAGGAGTACAGCAATAGAAGATAAAATAAGTCTAATTATATTTATGTTAAATCCTAAACTAGATACTGTTTCATCAGAAAGACTTAGGATATTTGCCATAGGTGAAAAGCAGATTGCAAGTATTAATCCTATAATAATATAAACAAATATAGATTGAACACTTGACCATGACTTACCAGCTAAACTACCATTTAACCAAAGTAAAACTGATTGTATTTTATCGCTAAAAATAATTGATAGTAATGAAATTGCTGCGCCAAGGATACTGTTTACACAAATACCTGCTAAAATAACGCGAATAGGAGAAATTCCATTTTTCCATGAAATAGTATATACAATAATACAAGTGATAAATCCACCAAGAAAAACTAATATGTTTAAGATAGGTGTTAAAGAAGGAAGGGCAAGCATAACAATCAGTCCCATAAGAGTAGCACCAGAGGAAACTCCAGTTATACCAGGATCAGATAGAGGATTTTTCATAACAGCTTGTAATAAAACTCCGGATACAGACAAGCTCATCCCAACTATTATAGCCAATATATTCCTTGGAAGACGTATAAGATATATGATAGAAAAAGATGTGGATGATCTATCTATTAGAGATGAAAAAATTTCATTTACTGGTATATTAACCGATCCAATAGTTGATAAAAATATTGTTAAAAATATTAATATACACCCTGATATAATAATTTTTAATAGTTTGTTTTTATTCATAAAATATATTTATAAGCTCCTCTATAGCTATTGGCGAGTTTAAATTTGCTGTAGATGAAAATATTGATGAATCTAAATCAAAAACGTTATGATTTTTAACAGCAGTTAATGTTTTAAAAGCAGGATTTTTGTCGAATTCTGTATCAAACATTTTTTTTGTATCTTCTTTTGATCCATGAGAAATGCGTAAAATATAATCTGGGTTATAGCTAATTATTTTTTCGGTATTTATTGGAATATATCCTGATGTTTGTTCCATACCTAAATCATCTGTTATATTTTCTATCCCTAGTTTATCTACAATATTTCCGATGTATGAATTTTTATCAGCTAGAAGATTGCTTTGAGAAGAACCAAACATAATAGCAACCGATTTTTTATTATCTAAATTTATTTTATCTTTTATATTTTTTAAAGGATCTTCAAGAGAATCTGCAAGTGTTTCTGCTTGATCTTGTTTATCTAGTACATTTCCTAAAGAAATAATACTTTTAGTTAATGTAGTTAAATTTTTTGTGTCTATAAAAAAACTTTTTATATTAAATTTATCTAGATTATCTTCTAACTTTTCTTTAAACATTATATCTGTTATAAAATAATCTGGATTTAATTTTATTAGTTTTTCAAAATCAACCTCCATAACCGATCCAATAGTTGGTAGGTTTATATATTTTTCAGGTAAAATTCCATTGGTGATAGGAATGCCAACTACGTTTGCTTCTAACTTTTCTAAAATAAAAGATGGTATTATAGATCCAACTGCAATTGTTGGGGAAATTATTTTATTATTATAGGTTTCTATATTTTCTAGATTATTTATAGGTATTATTTTAATAATAATTATAGATAAAACTAGTATTATTAAAATAACTATACTTGATATAATTTTGCTTTTTATAGATTTAGTCAAATAAATAGACCTCCTTATATGTATTTAATACCAATAATTTTATTAGCACAAGCTTACTTAGTTAGTGTACACTAACTAAGTAAGCTTGTCAATACCATAATAATATAAATTTCATATCATTATAGATAGGATGTAATTACTTTGCCCATAAAAATATTAGACAGAATATTAAAAAAAAATAATCTTAATAGTACCAAATTTGGTGAATATAGAGGACCTGGAAATCCAAAATATCCATATTTTAAAGTAGGTATAGATACTATAATACATCCACCTATAGATCCCCGCTTTGAGTCTATATTTACTTGTAAAACGGGTAAAAGAGAAACAAAAACAGTTTTATCAGATCTTCAAAAAGAAGCTGAAAATAAGGGTGATTGGTTATCTTCAGGATTATTGCAGCTAGAGATAGAGAAGATGAATGTAGAAACAAATGTAATACCAGAACCTACTCCAACGCCTATTCCTACTCCTCAAGAACCAACAACGTTAAAAGAAAGATTTTTAGCCTTTTTTAAATTTACCAAACCTACAAAATTACCAAAACCTAAAGAGTTATCAGATGATGAATTAGAAGATCTACATATGAAAGAGTTAGAACTTGCTGGACCATATATAAAACGTCATCAAGCTCTTACAGATGATGGACTTACTGAAAAAGCTGGTTTATTAAATAAACCAAGTGCAATTCAAAAGGCAGAAGATGAAAAAAGAGAATATCAAGAAAAAAGTGAAAGAGAAGAGGCCAGATGTAGGAAAGTTGTACAAGATATGATGGCTAGAAGAGCTGAGGTAGAGAGAGAGAGACAGCAACTTATTAATACACATGGAGAAAATTCATGGGAAGTATATTGTTTTAGAAGAAGTAGTGTAGAAATAAAAAATGTTAAACTTGCAGCTAAAAAGAAAGGGATTTCACCAAAGAGGTATATATTAGAAGAAAGGTTAAAAGAAGCTGTTGCTGATGATTTATCTGGGATGGGAATGTTAAACTTAA
>CAMTHN010000028.1 GCA_947072265.1 uncultured Clostridia bacterium
ATATTAGGAGAATAAAGATGAATCTATCAAATTTAAAAAAAAAGATAAAAGAGTTAAGAGAAAAAATTAGGTATCATAGCTATAAATATTATACCATTGATAGTCCTGAATTATCAGATTTTGAGTTTGATAATCTTATGATAGAATTAAAAAAAATTGAAGAAGAGAATCCAGATTTAATAACAAGTGATTCTCCTACACAAATAGTGGGACATCTTCCTTTAAATAGTTTTAAAAAAGTTTCTCATGATTTTAAGATGGATAGTTTGCAGGATGTTTTTAGTTATGATAAAATTTATGAATTTGATAAACATGTTAGAGAAGTTGTAGAAAATCCAACTTATGTTGTTGAGCCTAAAATTGATGGGTTATCTGTATCTATAAAATATAGAGGAGGACAATATTATTTTGCAGCTACAAGGGGAGATGGATTTATAGGAGAAGATGTAACCTTAAATTTAGCAACTATTAAAAATCTTCCTAAAAAGATAGATTCGTATTTAGGGGATATTAATGTTAGAGGCGAAGTTTTTATTTCTGAAGAGAGTTTTATAGACTTGAATAAAGATATGGCTGATAAAGGAAAGCCTATTTTTAAAAACAAAAGAAATGCGGCAGCAGGATCTTTAAGGCAGAAAGATCCAAATATAACTAAACATCGAAATTTAAGTGTTTGTATATTTAATCTGCAAAATGATATAGACAATATTATTACACATCACTCTTCTTTAAATTTTTTAAAAAGTATGGGGTTTTTAGTTTCGTCATATTTTATGATAGGAGATGATATATCAAAATCCATAAAAATTATAGAAGATATATATAAGGATAGAATAAACTATCCTTTTGATATAGATGGAGTTGTAATTAAAGTTGATAGTTTTGAGAGCAGAAAAGATCTAGGACAAACTAGTAAATTTCCTAAATGGGCAGTTGCATATAAATATCCGCCAGAAGAAAAAACTACAAAACTTTTAGATATAGAATTAAATGTAGGAAGAACAGGAACAATAACACCAACGGCTATATTTGATAGTATAGACCTTGCTGGAAGTAGTGTTAGGCGTGCTGTTCTTCATAACCAAGATTTTATAGATTTTCATATGATAAATATTGGAGATTTACTAGTTATTAGAAAAGCTGGAGAGATTATTCCTGAAATTGTTAGAAATATTAACAAAAATGATAATAAAGATATCTACAAAATTCCTATGATTTGTCCGGAATGTGGATATACTTGTATTAAAGAAGATATTTTTGTAAAATGTGTTAACGAATTTTGCAAAGGTGTTTTAAAAAAATCTTTGGTTCATTTTGTATCAAGAGATGGCATGAATATAGCTGGATTTGGAGAAGGTATAATAGATAAATTAGTTTCTTTAGATTTAGTGAAAGATTTATCTGACATATATTATCTAACAGATAATCAATTTTTGTCTATTCCTAATATAGAGGAAAAAAGTTGTTTTAATATAAGAAAGAGCATAGAAAAATCTAAAACACAGGATTTATATAGGTTTATATTTAGTTTAGGTATAATCCATATAGGTTTAAATGCATCTAAAATAATTTGCAAAAAGTTTAAAAATATAGATATTTTTCATACTCTTAAAAAAGAAGATGTTGTAAAAATTGATGGAATTGGTGATATTATTGCAAAAAGTTTTGTAGATTATTTTAGTTGTCAAAAGAATATTGATATGATAAATAGAATAAAATTAGCTGGTGTTAATTTTATTCATCAAAAAGAAGAAGAAGTTGGTTTATTTACAGGAGTATCTTTTGTTGTTACAGGAAAACTTTTAGGGTATACCCGTAAAGAAGTTTTTGAGATTATAGAGAGTTTGGGAGGGGAATATAAAACTACTATTTCCTCTAAAACTAATTATTTATTGACAGAGGAAACCACAGGAAGTAAACTTGAAAAAGCGAAAAAATTGGGAGTTATTATAATAAATGAATCTCAATTTAATGATATAATTAATAATAAAAATAAATAATTTCTAGGAGATGTATTTATGAAATTTGATTTAGAAAATATTGCAGATCTTTCTATGTTATATTCTGATGGGTTTGATAGAGATAAAATTTTAAAAAAGATGGAATCTATTATTAAAATGGTAGAAGTTTTACCAGGAATTTCTATAAAAAATTCTGATGGTATTTGTGGAAATGAAGTTATACTTAGAGAAGATATTATAGAACCTAGTTTATCTAGAGATGAAGTTTTAAAAAACGCACCATCTGTACAGGGTGGATGTATACTTGTTTCAAAAGTTATAGATTAGATGGGAGGAGAGGTTTAAGGTGGATCTTTTTAAAAAAAGTGGAACAGAATTAAGTTTTATGCTTAGATCTAAAGAATGCAGTGCTAGAGAGATTGTTTCTAGTATTTATACTAGAATAGATAGTGTAGAAGAAGAATTGGGTAGTTATGTAACGCTTACTAGGGATATGGCAGATAAAAAGGCTGATATTGTTGATAAAAAAATTGCAAGAGGCGAAATAATTTCTCCTCTTGCTGGAATTCCTGTAGGGGTTAAAGATAATATATTAGTTAAAGATATTAGAAATACATGTTCATCAAAAATGTTAGAAAATTTTGTAGCACCGTATAATTCAACTGTTGTTGAGAAGATGTTGAATCAAGATTGCTTAATTATAGGAAAGTTGAATATGGATGAGTTTGCGATGGGTTCATCTACAGAAACTTCATATTTTAAACATACAAAAAATCCACATAATTTAGATTGTGTTCCAGGTGGATCATCAGGTGGAAGTGCATCTTCGGTTGCTGGGTATCAAGCAACCGTTTCTTTAGGTTCGGACACTGGTGGTTCGGTAAGACAACCTGCTTCATATTGTGGTATTGTGGGATTAAAACCTACCTATTCGTCTGTATCTAGATATGGGCTTGTTTCATTTGCGTCTTCTTTAGATCAGATAGGTCCTATGGGTAGAACTGTAAAAGATGTTCATCTTTTGTATTCCGCTATATCTGGTTATGATAAAAAAGATAGAACTACTGTAGATATTAGTAATATATCTACAGATATTTCTGAACTTAAAAATTTATCTGGAATAAAGGTGGGTATTCCTTCAGAATATTATCTTACAGATAAAAATACAGATGTTATAAAAAGTATAGAAAATTTTATTAAATTTCTAGAAAAATCGGGTGCAGAGATAAAAGAAGTTAGTCTACCAAATACTAAATATTCTATACCTGTTTATTATATACTTTCATCTGCAGAAGCTTCATCTAATTTGGCAAGATTCGATGGTGTTAAGTATGGATATAGGGCATCAGACTATACAAATTTTCAGGATATGTATAAGAAGACAAGAACAGAAGGATTTGGAGAAGAAGTTAAAACTAGGATTATGTTAGGAACATATGTTTTAAGTTCGGGTTATTATGATGCGTATTATAATAGGGCTCAAAGTATGAAAAATAGTATGAAACAAGATTTTGATAAGGTTTTTAAAGAGTGTGATATTATAGTTACACCTACTACAACAACGACAGCTTTTAATTTAGGGGAAAAGATAAATGCACATATGGATATGTATACAAGTGATATATCTACAGCCGCTGCAAATATAACAGGGATACCAGCTATAAGCATACCATGTGGACGAGATTTAAAAGGTCTTCCAATAGGTGTTCAAATTATGGGCAAACATTTTTCAGAAAAATTGTTGTTTGATGTTTCAAATTTTTATGAAAAAAGTATAGATGGATTTGATTTAGAAATTAAAATATAAATTTGGAGGTGTATTATTAGTATGATAGAAAATTATGACATAGTTATAGGCTTAGAGATACATGCAGAGCTTTCTACAAAAACAAAAATATATTGTGGTTGTAAAAATAAATTTGGACTAGAAGTTAATACAGTTTGTTGTCCTATCTGTCTAGGTATGCCAGGAGCTTTACCATCTTTAAATAAGGCTGTTGTCGATTATGCTATTAAGATGGGATATGCTTTAAATTGTAGTATAAATAGTGTTTCTAAGCAGGATAGAAAAAACTATTACTATCCAGATTTACCAAAAGCGTATCAAATTACACAGGATGAGGTTCCTCTTTGTTATGATGGTCATGTTGATATATCTGTAGATGGGATACAGAAAAAAATTGGTGTAACTAGAATACATATAGAGGAAGATGCTGGAAAGCTTATTCATGATGATAGTTTTTCTGGAACACTAGTTGATTTTAATAGATGTGGTGTTCCTCTTATTGAAATTGTATCTGAACCAGATATGAGGAGTTCTAAAGAAGCAAAATCATATCTAGAAACTATAAAAATTATTCTTTCATATATGGGAATATCTGATTGTAAGATGCAAGAAGGTTCTTTAAGATGCGATGTAAATGTATCTGTTATGAAAAAGGGTTCTACTGAATATGGAACTAGATGTGAGATGAAGAATATTAGCACATTTAGTGGTGCTATCAAAGGGATAGAGTATGAGGCTAGAAGACAGGTTGATATTTTGGAATCTGGAGGAACTATTATTCAGCAAACAAGAAGATGGGATGATGATAAAGGAAAAAATTTTTTATTAAGAGAGAAAAAAAATGCAGATGATTATAGATATTTTAGAGAACCTGATATAGGAAAAATAGTTATAACAGAAGAAAAACTATTAGATATAAAAAATTCTATACCAGAAATGCCAAATAAAAAAGTTTTAAGATATATTAAAGACTTTAAACTTTCTGAAAAAGAATCAACTTTAATAGTTGAAATGATAGATAGAAGTTTTCTTTTTGAAGCTGTTTTAAATATAGGTAATGTGAATCCTAAACTTGTTTCTAATTGGATATTAGGAGATATACTAGGTTATTTAAATGAAAAGAGTATATTATTAGATGAAACAAAGATAACTCCCCAAAAGTTATTTGATCTTATAAATTGTATAGAATCTAATATAATTTCTACTAGTAGTGGAAAGATTGTATTAATTGATATTTTTGAAACAGAAAAAACAGTAGATGAAATTATATCAGAAAGATCGTTAAAACAAAATTCTGATATAGATAACCTTAAAAATGTAGTTATAAACATATTAAAAGCTAATGAAAAATCTGTTCTCGATTATAATAATGGAAAAACTAATGCTTTAGGTTTCGTTATAGGTCAGTGTATGAAGGAAACAAAAGGAAATGGAAACCCAGCTTTATTAAAAAAATTGGTTTTAGAACTTATAAAAAAAGACTAGTATACTAGTCTTTTTTTTTTATAATCAGAATATTATTAAATAGATTTTATTTTTATAATTTTATGGAGATGAACAAGATGAGGAATAGAAATAATAATAATAACAACGAGGAGAGCAATTTTTTTGATTTAGTTTTTGTACAATGTTCTGTGGTTGTATCATTGTTTATAGTTTTAACTTTTATAAATATAATTAATGAAGATTTTTATAATGATTTAAAAAAAGGATTATCACTAGGATTAAATAATGATTATACCTTTGATAAAATTTATAGAGGAATTATAGATAAAAACAAATCAAAAGAGGAAAATTTATTAGAGAAAAATAATAATAAAAAAGAAGATGAAAAAAAGTTACCTGATAATATTCATAAAGAGAAGGTAGATTTAGATATTGATATTGGACCTCCTATAGCGAAAGGAACGGTTAGTTCTATATTTGGATTTAGAAATATAGATGGAAATGAAAATTTTCATACAGGGGTGGATATAGCAGCAGAAAGAGGAACGGATATATTGGGAGCATCAGAAGGAACAATAGTTGATATTGGAGTTTCAAAAAGTTTAGGAAATTATATTGAAATTCAATCAACTGGTGGAGCAAAGTTTTTATATGCTCATTGTGATGAAACTTTTGGGGAAAAAGGAAATATAGTTAAAAAAGGAGAAGTTATTGGTAAAGTAGGAAGTACAGGAGATTCTACAGGAAACCATCTTCATTTTTCTATAATAAAAGATGAAAAATACATAGATCCGTTTTACTATATTGAGAAAGATTTGTATGATTGAGTTTATTATATTTGGAATAAATATAAAGTTTAAATTTTTATTTTTTGCAGTAATTTCTCTTTTAGGAATTTTAGATAAAACAAGTATTTCTATGATAGCCTTATTTAGCAGTTTAATACATGAATTTGGACATATTATTACTAGTTCTATCTGTAAAAAAAAACCAAAAGAGATATCTTTTGAGACATTTGGAATACGAATGTTTCAACCAGATAAAGTTATACCATATAATCAAGAAATGTTAATATTATTTTCAGGTCCATTATTAAATATTATACTAGCGTTTATATTTTTATTTTTCTATAAAGAAAGTAACAATTTTTTATTATGGGGATATTCTAATCTTATTATAGGTATTTTTAATCTTATACCTATAGGAAATTTAGATGGTGGAAGAATTTTAAATATATTTTTAAAAAAATTTTTAGATTTAAAAAAATCTTACTTTATTGGTATGTTGTTTTCTTTGTTATTTTTAATGCCTGTTATATTTATAGCTGTTAAAATAATTTTTGATAGTTATAATTTTAGTTTAGTATTAACTGTCGTGTATTTAATTTTAATTATATGTAATAAGGGGAATGATTGAAAAAAGAATTTTATTTTAGTATAATTTTATATAGTATTAAATTGATTTATAGTATTGGAGATATAGCATGCCTAAATTTTTTATAAATAAAAAATTAATAAGAGATAATATATATGAAATAATTGGTGAGGATGCGTTACATATAAAAAAATCTTTAAGAAAAAAAGTAGGGGATAACATAAGTTTAAGTGATGGTTGTGGATATGATTATGATTGTATTGTAGTGAATATTACTGAATGTATAGTTTTGAATATAAAAAAAATTTATCTATCTAAAACTGAAGTTAAAAAAGAGATAATATTGTGTCAAGCTTTACCAAAGGGCGATAAACTAGATTTTATTATACAAAAATCTGTAGAATTGGGAGTCTCTATGGTTGTTCCTTTTATATCAAATAGATGTGTATCTAGACCAAAAAAAGAAATATTACTGAAAAAAAAGAATAGATATAATAAAATAGCACTAGAAGCGGCAAAACAATCACTTAGAAGCAAAATTCCTGTTGTTCATGAAATTATTTCATTTGAAGATTGTCTTAATATGATAGGTGAGAAAGACAAGGGGATAATTTTTTATGAAGAAGAAGGGGAAAAACTCTCTTTAATTAAAAAAGAGCTATTTAAATCAGAGCGAATTTTTTTATTTATAGGGAGTGAGGGTGGTTTTGAAAAACAAGAAATAGACAAGGCTATTGATAAAAATTGTAGTATATGTACATTAGGAAATAGAATTTTAAGATGTGAAACAGCTTCTATTACAGCTATATCAGTTTTAATGCATATCATAGGAGAAATTTAATAACATATTATCTTAAAGAATTATATTTTATAAATTTTTCTATAATATATTTAAACAAATATTAATTTAAGGATTTA
>CAMTHN010000029.1 GCA_947072265.1 uncultured Clostridia bacterium
TTACTTGATAAAGAAATATAATAAGGAGCATGTAAAGATAATTTTATATTGGATTTACTACATGATTCACCGAACTCTTTAGCAGATTTTTCTGATATTTTAACGCCTCTTCCACATTGATATTCAAAAGCATCTAATTTATATTCAGCCAAATATTTTGGTATATCAATTAATTTTTTTAATTTTAATTTTGCAAATCCTTCTCCTTTTCCAGCAGTTCCAAATAAAGCTTTCATATCTTATCTTCTTTCTCTTTATAGTGTTTATTAATAATATATCTTTCTATTTTTCTTTTTATTTTAAATAAAATAGAATATTCAAACTCATTATATATATCTGTAACTAAAAATGTTTTTATTTTTGAAATGTTTCCACCTAATATATCAGTGAAAATTTGATCACCTACAATACATATGTTTTCATGAGGAATTTTCAATGTTTTACACCCTTTAATTATGTTTTTTTTAAAAGGTTTATTCCCTTTAAAAATATAATCAAGATTTAATAATTTTGCAAATGTACTCACTCTTTTTTCCCCATTATTAGATATTAATAAAATTTGTATATCATTCTTTTTAAGCATTTTTATCCAATCTACTACGCCATCAAATGGGTTTGGATCTTGATGTCCTGCTAAAGTATTATCTATATCTAATAGAAATCCTTTAATATTAAATTTTTTTATTTCTCCATATGTAATATCATTTACTTTATTAAATATTTTATTAGGAATAAATATTTTAATTTTTTACCATCCTTTAATATTTTATTTATAATTACAAAAAAGCGAGCTTATCGCTCGCTTTTTATTACTTAAATTTTCTTTTACGTGCAGCTTCGGATTTCTTTTTACGTTTTACTGATGGTTTTTCATAATGTTCCCTTTTGCGAACTTCTGCTAAAACACCAGATCTAGCACAAGACTTTTTAAAACGTCTTAAAGCACTATCAAAAGTTTCACTATCTTTAACTCTAATTTCTGACAATTAATTCCCTCCTTTTGCTCAAAGGCAGAGGTTATGGTATTCATTATATATGAATAATAATTTAATGTCAATAGCTTATCAGAAATTTAGTTTATTGCACTAACTACTCCTGATCCAACTGTACGTCCGCCTTCACGAATAGCAAAACGTAATCCCTCTTCAATAGCTATAGGTGTAATTAATTCAACTTTAATTTCAACATTATCACCAGGCATGCACATTTCAACTCCATCAGCTAAAGTAATAACACCTGTAACATCTGTTGTTCTAAAGAAAAATTGAGGTCTATAATTATTTAAGAATGGAGTATGACGTCCGCCCTCTTCTTTTTTAAGAACATAAACTTGACCTGTAAATTTAGTATGTGGATTTATTGTTCCCGGTTTACATAAAACTTGACCACGTTGTATATCTTCACGTTGAACACCACGTAATAAAGCACCTATGTTGTCCCCAGCTTCAGCATAATCAAGAATTTTTCTAAACATCTCTATACCTGTAACAACAGTTTTTGGTCTCTCATCTGATAAACCAATAATTTCAATCTCATCACCAGTATTTAATTGACCTCTTTCAACTCTACCTGTAGCAACAGTTCCTCTACCTGTAATTGTAAAAACATCTTCAACAGGCATTATAAAAGGTAAATCTGATTTACGTTCAGGAGTTGGAATAAACGAATCAACATTTTTCATAAGCTCTATTAATGGAGCATATGCTGGATTTGATACATCATTATCCGCTTCTAATGCTTTAAGTCCAGACCCTCTAACTATAGGTGTATCATCTCCTGGAAAATCGTATTCATTTAAAAGATCACGAATTTCCATTTCTACTAAATCTAATAATTCTGGATCATCAACTTGATCACATTTATTCATAAATACAACCATGTGAGGAACACCTACTTGACGTGATAGAAGAATATGCTCACGAGTTTGCGGCATAGGTCCATCAGAAGCAGAAACAACTAATATAGCTCCATCCATCTGTGCTGCACCAGTAATCATATTCTTTACATAGTCAGCATGTCCAGGACAGTCAACATGAGCATAATGACGAGCTTCAGTTTCATACTCAACATGAGCTGTATTAATAGTAATTCCTCTTTCTCTTTCCTCTGGTGCCTTATCAATCATATCATATGCCATATACTCTGCATTTCCTTGAATACCCAGTGTTTTTGTGATTGCAGCAGTAAGAGTTGTTTTACCATGGTCAACGTGACCTATTGTTCCAATGTTAACATGTGGTTTATTTCGTTCAAATTTAGCCTTTGCCATTATAAATTCCTCCTATTTTTCATAAATTAACTAATTTATTTAATTACAAAAAATTATTAATTTTTTGTTCTTGAAGTCATAATATCATCAGCAATAGATTTAGGTACATTTACATAATGACTTGGTTCCATAGAATATTGACCTCTACCTTGTGTTCTAGATCTAAGATTATTTGAATATCCAAACATTTCTGAAAGCGGAACAAAAGCATTTATTTGTTGTGCTCCAGATCTTGTTTCCATACCTTGTATCTGTCCACGTCTAGAATTTAAATCTCCTATAACATCGCCCATATAATCATCAGGAACTATTACAACAACTTTCATAATAGGCTCCAAAATTACTGGATTAGATTTTCTCATAGCTTCTTTAAAAGCCATAGATCCTGCTATTTTAAATGCCATTTCAGATGAATCTACATCATGATAAGAACCATCATAAAGTTCAACTCTAACATCTACAACCTGATAGCCAGCAAGAATTCCTGCTTGCATAGCACCTTTTATCCCTGCATCAACTGCTGGAATATATTCTCTAGGTACAGATCCTCCCGTTACTTTATTTATAAATTCATATCCTTTTCCAGACTCATTAGGAGATACTCTAATTTTTACATGTCCATACTGACCTTTACCACCAGATTGTTTTGCATATTTATGATCAACATCAGCATTTGATGTAATTGTTTCTTTATATGAAACTTGTGGATTTCCTACATTTGCCTCTACTTTAAATTCTCTTAATAATCTGTCAACAATAATTTCTAAGTGAAGTTCGCCCATACCCGCAATTATTGTTTGTCCTGTTTCTTCATCTGTATAAGTTTTAAAAGTTGGATCTTCTTCAGCAAGTTTTGAAAGCCCAACACCCATTTTTTCTTGTCCAGCTTTTGTTTTAGGTTCAATTGCAAGACTTATTACAGGCTCAGGAAATTCCATTGATTCGAGAATAACTGGATATTTAGCATCACATAAAGTATCACCTGTTCCAGTATTTTTCAAACCCACAGCTGCTGCTATATCTCCACAATAACAAGTTTCTATATCTTGTCTATGGTTTGCATGCATTTGAAGTATACGACCCATACGCTCAGAGTTATCTTTTGTAGAATTATAAACAGTTGTTCCTGCATTTACAAAACCTGAATAAACTCTAAAAAAGCATAATTTTCCAACAAAAGGATCTGTAGCTATTTTAAAAGCTAAAGCAGAAAAAGCTTCCGTATCTGAAGAAGGTCTAACTTCTGGCTCTCCAGTTTCTGGATTTATACCTGTAATAGCAGCAACATCTACAGGAGATGGCATATAATCTATTACTGCATCAAGTAATTTTTGAACACCTTTATTTTTATAAGATGTTCCACAAACAACTGGAATCATAGTATTATTTAAAGTATTTAATCTAATACCTCTTTTAATTTCATCAATTGTAAATTCTTTACCATCAAGATATTTCGTCATAAGATCCTCATCAGCTTCAGCAACTACCTCTAGCAATTTGGATCTATATTCTTCAGCTATCTCTTTAAGATCTTCAGGAATATCTACAATTTCCATGTCTTGACCAAGATCATCTTTATATATAGTTGCATTCATATCTACTAAATCAACTATACCTTTAAACTCATCTTCCGCACCTATAGGTAATTGTATTGGTACAGCATTACATTTTAGTCTATCTTTCATCATAGAGACAACATTTAAAAAATCTGCTCCCATTATATCCATTTTATTTACATATGCCATTCTAGGAACATGATATTTATCAGCTTGTCTCCAAACAGTTTCAGACTGTGGTTCAACTCCACCTTTTGCACAAAAAACCGTAACAGATCCATCAAGAACACGTAAAGATCTTTCAACTTCAACAGTAAAATCAACATGACCCGGTGTATCTATTATATTTATACGATGATCTTGCCAAAAAGTTGTAGTTGCAGCAGAAGTAATCGTTATACCTCTCTCTTGTTCTTGTTCCATCCAGTCCATTGTAGCTGCACCTTCATGAACTTCTCCTATTTTGTGAGTGATACCAGTATAAAACAAAATTCTTTCAGTTGTAGTTGTTTTTCCAGCATCAATATGAGCCATTATACCAATATTACGAGTTTTCTCTAATAATACGTCTCTTGGCATAACTTCCTCCTTAAATTATATAAATTATATAAATATATTACCATCTATAATGTGCAAAAGCTTTATTTGCTTCAGCCATTTTGTGTGTATCTTCTCGTTTTTTAAATGCAGCACCACTATTATTTAAAGCATCTAAAATTTCATTTGAAAGTCTTTCAACCATAGTTTTTTCGCTTCTTTTACGAGCATATAAAGTCAACCATCTTAAACCTAAAGTTTCTCTTCTTTCAGGTCTAACTTCCATAGGAACCTGATAAGTTGCTCCTCCAACTCTTCTAGCTTTAACCTCTAAAACAGGCATTATATTTTCTAAAGATTCAGTAAACATTTCTAAAGCACTTTTACCTGTTTTTTCTGATATTATATCAAATGCACCGTACACAATTTTTTGTGAAACGCCCCTTTTACCATCATACATAATACTGTTTATAAGCCTAGTAACAAGTTTAGAGTTGTAAATAGGATCCGCTAAAACATCTCTTTTATTAATCTGACCTCTTCTTGGCATCTCGCTTCCCTCCTTCATAAAATAATGATATCGACGGTACTCGAAAGTATATAAATAACCCTCGTTTCCAATAAAGTCATTATAAAATATTATAATTTCTAATCTATTGGACAGATAGTTTTATTCTACTTTGCTGCACCAGCCTTAGGTTTTTTTGAACCATATTTAGAACGACTTTGCATTCTCTGTGCAACACCTTGTGAGTCAAGTGAACCCCTAATAATATGATAACGAACTCCTGGAAGGTCTTTTACACGTCCTCCTCTTATAAGAACAACGCTATGTTCTTGAAGGTTGTGTCCTATTCCAGGAATATAAGCACTAACTTCTATTCCGTTTGTAAGTCTAACTCTTGCAACTTTACGTAAAGCAGAGTTAGGTTTTTTTGGAGTCATAGTTCTAACAGCTGTGCAAACACCACGTTTTTGAGGTGAACTTTGGTCTGTTGCTGTTTTCTTTAAAGAATTAAATCCTTTTAAAAGAGCAGGTGCTGTAGATTTTTTCTTAATAACTTTTCGTCCTTTTCTAACTAGCTGGTTAAATGTAGGCATATTAAATCTCCTTTCTTGAAAAATCGCCATAGATTAAAAATACAACATGACATATTAATTTTATCACTTAAAAATTAATATGTCAATATCTTTTTATCTACTTATCACTATACGTTAAATCTTTTATCCATCCAGTTCCTCTTGTTTTTATAAAGCATACAATTGGTTTTATAACTTCATCTATTTTCATCATACCATATACAATTGGAATAGGAAGTTTAAATACAAAAGCTCCTAAACTAGAGAAAGGTATAGAAACACACCATATAACAATTAGTTCTAATATAAAACTAAATTTTGAATTTCCAGAACCTCTTAAAATTCCTATCATATAGGTTGCAGATATAGACTGAAAGAAAACTACAAAACAAGCTACAAACATCTGCTCTTTCGCCAAAATTTTTGTGCTTTCTGGTACATTATAAAACATAACGGCATAATCTCTAATAAAAAATATTATTAAACCTCCAACAAGTCCAACTAATATAGATATTTTAAAAAGCTTTTTGCTTCTATTTTTTGCTAAATCATATCTATTTTCTCCTATAGCTTTTCCTACGAGTACTGCGGCAGCGTTTGCTATACCAAATATAATAACTGTTGCCATCTGTATAACAATATTTGTTATTGAATTTGCAGAAACAGCCTCTGCTCCCAATCTACCAAATATCATTGTTTGAAATGATATACCTAGAGACCACGCCAGTTCATTTAAAGAAACTGGTAAACTATATTTTAAAAATTTTTTTAACATATAATTATTTATGTTAAAAAAATATCTTATCTTCATCTGCAATTTTTTATCTATAAAGAAAGCAAAAACAAAAACAATAATAAACTCAACAATTCTAGCAACAACAGTTGCTATAGCTGCCCCTCTTATTCCCATTTTAGGGAATCCTAAATTCCCAAAAATTAATAACCAATTTATAATTATATTTATTATTAATGTAACAAAATTAACCAATACAGAAATCTTGACTATTTCTATACTGCGTATAGAACAAAGAAATGTATTAGTTATTCCATATAAAGAATATCCGATTCCAATTATTCTTAAATATGAACCACCTAGTTCTATTAATATTGGATCATTAGTATATATGCGCATAACACCTTCGGCAAAAAAAATAGCAAAAAAAGAAAAAAATAATCCAATAATAAACGCTACTCTAACTGCTATAGATATAATATTTCTTATTGACTCTATATCTTTTTTACCCCAATATTGAGAACAAAGAACAATTGCCCCTCCAGAGATCCCATATGTTAATATCATAAAGATGAAAAACGGCTGATTTCCTAAAGAAGATGCAGAAAGTTCTGATTGACCTAAGGCACCTAGCATAACTGTGTCTACCATATTTACCATAAATGAAATGAAATTTTGTATAGCCACTGGTATAGTTAACTTAAACATCATACTAATAAACTCTACATCTCTAACCTTCAAGGAATTCTTTTCCATATATACATACCCCTTATAATCTTATTTATTTTCAAGATACTTAAGCGTAATAGTATCTATTCTTTTTCCAAGGGTGCATATATTATCATCTACAGAAATAAAGGTTTTTTTAAAAATAGCCCTACATCCTTTTAGCTCTTCCATCATAATCTTATATTCATCCCTAATATTAGTAATAACTTTTTCTGATTGAACCTTTTGTTGTTCTACTTTTCTGATTGCAATTTCTTGTATTTTTTTAGCACTATCATGAGCATCGTATATAATTTTCTCAGCTGTTGTTCTACCATCTGCTAAAATTTCTTCTACTTTATTTATCATAGAATCATATTTTTTTGCTTTATCTCTATACATTTGTATTTTTATATTTAAATCTTTATTATTTTTTTTCAGTAAATTTAATTCACTTAAATCTACATTTATATTTT
>CAMTHN010000030.1 GCA_947072265.1 uncultured Clostridia bacterium
ATATATAAATGTTAATATTATATAGAGAATATTAAGGTATAGACGATTACTAATTTATCCTTTATTTATAAATATTTTGGAGGTTATTCTAATCATGATAAAAAGAAAATTTGAAACAATGGACGGAAATACTGCCGCTTCTCATGTTTCTTATGCATTTACAGATGTAGCTGCAATCTATCCTATAAGTCCATCTTCTATGATGGCGGAAAATACGGATAGATGGTCTACTGAAGGTAAAAAAAATATATTTGGTCAAAAAGTACAAGTTGTTGAAATGCAATCTGAGGGTGGAGCTGCAGGAGCAATTCACGGATCTCTTGTTGGTGGAGCGTTAACTACAACTTTTACCTGTTCACAAGGACTTCTTTTAATGATTCCTAATATGTATAAAATGGCTGGAGAACTATTGCCGGCGGTTATAAATGTTTCTGCTCGTGCAATAGCTACACACGCACTTTCTATATTCGGTGATCATTCTGATATATATGCATCAAGACAAACTGGATTTTGTATGGTTGCTTCTACAAATGCACAAGAAGCAATGGATCTTGGTGCGGTTGTACATCTATCTGCTATAAAAGGTTCTCTTCCTTTTGTACATTTTTTTGATGGATATAGAACATCTGATGAGCTTCGTAAAATTCAAATTTGGGATACAGAAGACTTAAAAACATTTGCTGATTATGATTGTATAGAAGACTTTAGAAATAGAGCGATGAATCCAAATACTCCAAATGAACGTGGAACTGCTCAAAATCCTGATGTTTTCTTCCAAGCTAGAGAAGCGATTAATCCATATTATGAAAATATTGTTAATGTTGTTGAAGATAAAATGAACTTCATAAACGAAAAAATTGGGACAGACTATAAACTCTTCAACTATTATGGAGCAGCTGATGCTGACCATATTATAGTTGCTATGGGATCAGTTTGTGACACTATTGTAGAAACAATTGAGTTTTTAGCATCTAAAGGTGAAAAAATTGGACTTGTAAAAGTTAGATTATTTAGACCATTTAGTGTAAAACATTTTTTAGCATCTATGCCAAAAAGTGTAAAAACTATAAGTGTGCTTGATAGAGGAAAAGAGCCAGGAGCAGTGGGAGAGCCGTTATTTATGGATATTGTTACTTCTATTAAAGATACAGAATTTAAAGATGTCAAAGTTCTTAACGGAAGATATGGACTTGCTTCTAAAAATACAACTCCTTCTCATATCGCTTCTGTGTATAGAAATAAAGAAAAAACTCCTTTTACTGTTGGAATAAATGATGATGTAACTTATCTTTCTTTACCTATTCCTACACAAGATGAGATAATCAATACAACTCCAGCGGGAACAAAATGTTGTACTTTCTGGGGTCTTGGCGCAGATGGAACTGTTGGAGCTAATAAAAACTCTATAAAGATTATTGGAGATAATACAGATTTATATACTCAAGCTTATTTTTCTTATGATTCAAAAAAATCTGGAGGGTTAACTGTTTCGCATCTTCGTTTTGGAAGCGAAAAGATAACTTCAACTTATCTAGTTGATCAGGCTGATTTTGTTGCTTGTCATAATCCTTCATATGTAAAAAAATATGATATAACTATGATAACTAGTATAAAACCTAATGGTACATTTCTTATAAACTCTTCATGGTCAGAAGAAGAATTTAGTGAAAAATTATCTATACCAGCAAAAAAATATCTGCATGATAATAATATATCTGTATATACTATTGATGGTGTTAGAATTGCAAAAGAAATTGGCTTGGGAAATAGAATAAATACTATTTTACAATCTGCATTCTTTAAATTAGCAAGTATTATTCCTATAGAAGATGCTGTTAAATTTATGAAAGATGCAGCAACTAAGACATATAGTAAAAAAGGTGAAGAAATCGTTAAGATGAATCATCTAGCAATCGATCAAGGTTGTGAAAGAGTTGTAAAACTAAATATTCCGTTAGATTGGGATGAAGGTGTGAAGAAAGAAATTAAAACTCTTATTAAATGTAGTTCTGATTCTCTTTCTAAATACGTAAATAACCTTCTTGTTCCTATAAATAAAGAATCTGGAAACGATTTGCCTGTTTCAAAATTTTCTGATTATGTAACGGGGGCATATCCTTCTGGATCTTCCGCGCATGAAAGAAGAGGGATCGCATCGGATGTTCCTAGTTGGGATCCAGATAATTGCATACAATGTAATTTTTGTTCATATGTTTGTCCACACGGAGTTATACGCCCCGTGGTTATGACAAAAGAAGAAGTTGATAAAGCTCCAAAAGATATGAAAGTTATTCCTATGAATGGTATGCCAGATACTTTTTTTGCCATTACCGTTTCTACATTAGATTGTACAGGTTGTGGATCTTGTATAAATGTTTGTCCTGGTAAAAAAGGAAATAAAGCTCTTGGTCTAGAGCCGATAGATAGTCAACTTCCAAAGCAAGAATATTTTGATTATGGAAAAGCTCTACTTCCAAAACAAGAGGTTTTAGCTAAATTCAAATCAACTACAGTTAAGGGAAGTCAATTTAAACAACCTCTTCTTGAATTTTCTGGAGCATGTGCAGGATGTGGAGAGACACCTTATGCAAAACTTGTTACACAATTATATGGAGATAGCATGTGTATAGCGAATGCAACTGGATGTTCTTCTATATGGGGAGGATCTTCACCATCTACACCATATACAACCAATCATAAAGGCGAAGGACCTGCTTGGGCAAATTCATTGTTTGAAGATAATGCAGAGTTTGGTTTTGGAATTAATCTTGCTCAAAAAGCTATTAGAAATCAAATTATAGACCATATAGATGCTATTTCAGCAGAAACTCCAGAGCTTTCTTCTGCAGTTAAGGAATATAAAGATTCTCTAGCTGATACAATTAGCAATAAATCTGCTACAGATAAACTTGTTAATCTAGTTGAAGATTCAACTTCTAAACATGCAGAATTTATTCTTAAATATAAAAAGTTTATATCAAAAAAATCCACATGGATTTTTGGTGGAGACGGATGGGCATATGATATTGGTTTTGGAGGACTTGATCATGTTATAGCTTCTGGTGAAAACATAAATATACTTGTTTTTGATACAGAAATATATTCTAACACTGGTGGACAAGCTTCAAAATCAACTCCTTTTGGTGCTGCTGCTAAATTTGCATCAAGTGGAAAGGCAATTAAGAAAAAAGATTTAGCTCAGATTGCTATGACATATGGATATGTATATGTTGCTCAAATTGCACAAGGTGCTGATTATAACCAAACATTAAAAGCAATTACAGAGGCAGAAAGTTATAATGGACCTTCTGTAATCATTGCATATTCACCTTGCATAAGCCATGGAATATCAATTGGTATGGATAAAGCACAAACACAACAAAAATTTGCTGTAGAAACTGGATATTGGAATATCTTTAGATATGATCCAAGACTTATTATAGAAGGTAAAAACCCTTTACAGATAGACTCTAAAGATCCTACAAGAGATTTAAAAGATTTCCTTGTTGGAGAGATAAGATATAATTCTATACTAAAAAAATTCCCTGATAGAGCGGAAGGAATTATAACTCAAGCTAAAAAGTATTCTTCTGATAAATGGAATCATCTTAAGAAGATGGCTCAAATAGATTATACAAATAGCAAAGAAGACTAGACAAAAATAAAAAAGAACAATAGATTAATATCTATTGTTCTTTTTTATTTATATAAATTTATATAAATAAATTTATAAACCTATTAGATAGCTTTCACATATTATATCTTGTAAAGATTTTAAAAAATGAAAAGGAGATTTTAACTATGGAAAAGCAAGCTTATATAAAATCTAAATGTAAACCCGAAGTTCCTGAAAAATTTCCAAGTTATAGTATGGCGTATATTCCTTTCCAATGTTGGGGAGAAATTTATGATAGCGAGACTGCGTTTAACAGAGGAACGCTATTTCCAGACTTAGACCTTCCATTTATAGGAGAGGAGCCTATCGCTGATGACCGAAAGAAATAAATATTTAAAAAGATTACAAATTTGCGATTTTACACTTGAAGAAGTTGGTCTTTATTTAGATACACATCCTAAAGATAAAACAGCTCTTGAATTTTATGAAAAATATCTAGAGATACAGAAAAAAACAAAAAAAGAATATATTTCAAAATTTGGACCAATACAGACTACAGATTATGATGGTTCGGATTATTGGAAATGGGTGGATTCACCTTGGCCATGGGAAAGACAGAAGGAGGAGTAATCTATGTGGGTATACGAAAAAAAACTTCAGTATCCTGTAAATATAAAAAATCCAAACCCTGCTCTTGCTAAAGTTATAATAACCCAATTTGGAGGTCCTGATGGAGAGTTGGGGGCAGCTACTAGATATCTATCACAAAGATACACTGCACCTTATAAAGAGGTTAAAGGTATACTTACAGATATCGGAACAGAAGAGCTGGCACATATGGAGATGGTTTCAGCAATTGTATATCAATTAACTAGAAATATCTCGATAGATGATATAAAGAAGAGTGGTTTTGCAGATTATTATGTAGATCATACAACGGGCTTATATCCTTTAAGTGCATCAGGAGATGCTTTTTCTGCCAGCGCTTTACAATCTAAAGGAGATGTTATTGCAGATCTTACAGAAGATTTAGCTGCAGAGCAAAAAGCAAGAGTTACCTATGATAATATCTTAAGATTGGCTGATGATCCAGATGTTAGGGATCCTATAAAATTTCTTCGAGAACGTGAAATAGTTCATTTTCAAAGATTTGGAGAAGCTTTACGTATTTCGCAGGATAATTTAGACTCTAAAAATTTCTATGCGTTTAACCCATCTTTTGATAAACCTAAAAAACAAAAATAGTGAATATAAAAGGCTATCTATTTTAAAATAGATAGCTTTTTATATTCACTATTTTATACCATTACACATAATATAAAAATATAAAACTACAAAATGGAGGATGATTTTTTGACAAATTTAAATTTCTTAATAATCGGGGGAGATATAAGACTTTTGTATTTAGCAGAAATACTCGCTAAAAAAAATAATACAATTTATTTAATCGGTCATTATATTGATAAGGATATAAAAAACATTATTAATTTAAATGATATTTCAGAGATAAATTGTGATATAAATTGTATTATTCTACCCGTTATAACTAGCTTTGATGATGAAACCGTTAATATATTATTTACGCAACAAAAAGTTTATATTGATAAAATTATAGAACTATCAGATGAGGAAACAACTATATTTGTGGGAAATTGTTCATATATATTATCAGAAAAATTTAAGGATAATAATATAAAATTTTATGATTATTTTACTGATGAAAAATTAACAATATTAAATGCAATAGCAACTTCCGAAGGGGCTATAAAATTAGCTATAGAAAACACATTAAAAACCTTATATAAATCTAAAATTTTAATAACAGGGTTTGGGAGAATAAGTAAAATATTATTAAATCATTTAAAAGGTTTTAATGCAGATATATTGATAGCTGCAAGATCACAAGAGCAGAGAGTTTGGGCAGAGTCGAATGGAGCAAAGTCTATACATATTAAAGATATTGCTAAAACAAATACTATTCAAGATATAGATATTGTATTTAATACTATACCATCTATGATATTTGATAAAAATACTCTTTTATTATTAAAAAAAGACTGTTTAATTATTGATCTTGCTTCAAAGCCTGGTGGAGTTGATTTTGATTTTGCAAAAAAAACAAATAAAAAAATTATCTGGGCAGGAGGGCTTCCAGGAAAAATATCTCCTCTATCTGCAACAGAATATATTTTAGAAGTTGTTGAAAAAAATTTACAAATAGGAGAAAATATATGATAAAGATTGGATATGCACTAACAGGATCATTCTGTACCTTTGATATATCTATAAAATCAATAAAAGAACTTGTGGATTTAGGATATGATCTAACAGCTATAATGTCATATAATGCTTATGAAATTGATACTAGATTTGGGGAATCTAAAGAATTTATTAGAAAAATTGAAGAAATTACACAAAAGAAAATAATACATACTCTTCAGTCTGCAGAACCAATAGGACCTAAAAAAATGTTTGATATAATAATCGTTGCACCATGTACGGGAAATACCTTAGCAAAGTTAGCATATTCTATAATTGATACTCCAGTAACCCTTGCGGTAAAATCCCATCTTAGAAATTCTAGTCCTGTTGTGATTTTAGTTTCAACTAATGATGCACTTAGTGGAGCTTCAAAAAATATTGGAATGCTTATGAATTATAAAAATTATTATTTTGTTCCTATGAACCAAGATGATTATCAAAAAAAGCCTAGATCCATAGTAGGAGATTTTTCTAAAATTCCAGAAACAATTAAAAAAGCTCTAGAAGATAGACAAATTCAACCAATTATTTTTGAATAAGTTTTAAAATCTATTTTAAGTTTAATAATAATTTTTCTATCATATCAGAAGCATTTTTAGAAGCCATTTTTACAAATTCTTCAAAAGATAGAGGGGCTTCACCATCAGCTTTATCAGATATAGAGCGAATAACAACATAAGGAATCTTATTTAGATAAGCGACATGACCAATTGCTCCACCTTCCATCTCAACGGCTTGTGGATTAAAATTAGTCTTAATATTTTGATATTTATTACCGCCAGCTATAAATTGGTCTCCAGAAGCTATACGACCTTTTATAACTTTAATTCCATTTAATGATTCTCCTGCTTTTTCAGCAGCTGATATAAGTTTTTCATCCGATTTAAAAAAAGTTATATCTAATCTAGAAATTTCTCCAACTGGTCTTCCTAAAGCGGTTTCATCAAAATCATGTTGAACTGTATCTGTAGATATAACTATATCTCCTTGATTTAAGTCTGGATTCATACTTCCAGAAACTCCAGAGTTTATAAGATTTGATACATTAAATTTTGTTATTAAAATTTGTGCACAACTTGCCGCATTAACTTTTCCTATTCCTGATCGAACTAATACTATATTTTTGGAACTTAGTTCTCCTTCATAAAAAGTCATTCCTGCTAAATTTGTTTCTTTTTTAATTTTCATTTGATTTTTTAAAAGCTCAACCTCTTCATCCATAGCTCCTATTATTCCAATTATATTTTTTGAGTTTGAATTTGTTTTAGAAGATTCTGATGAAGTATTACTAGAATTTGATGATGTGGATGTACCCCCACCTGTTCCGCATGAAGCCATAAGCATTGTTGATATAATTAAACTACAAATAATCGTTACTCCTCTTTTCATTATAAGCCTCCTAAATATTATATATACTTTAGAAT
>CAMTHN010000031.1 GCA_947072265.1 uncultured Clostridia bacterium
CCGCTTAGTTATAATAGCATATTTATTCACCCTCTGTCAACTCTTTTTTTATTTTATTTTAAAATAAGAATATTAAAGCTATATACAGTAAATAATATATACAATATAAATTTATATAGGAGTGTAGTATGAAGAAATATAAAATTAAATTTCACAATATAATATCAATTATATTAATAGGAATATGCTTATTTACAGGATCTTTTATGGCGATATCTTCAAATAATATAATAGAACAAACATTATCTAAACATGGATCAAGAGGAGAAGAAGTTAAATTAATTCAGACAAAGCTTAAAGAGAATGGATTATATAATGGAACAATTGATGGTATATTTGGAAACGAAACTCAAAAATCTTTAAAACAATTTCAAAAAAAAAATAATCTAAATTCTGATGGAATTGCCGGACCACAGACTCTAGCAAAGCTTAATATTTCTACAACAAATACAAATACAACTGATACAGAAGTTAATCTTTTAGCAAGAATAATTTCAGCCGAATCAAGAGGAGAAGAATATATAGGACAAGTTGCTGTAGGTGCAGTTGTTTTAAATAGAGTAGAAAGTCCACTATTTCCAGACACTCTAGCCGGGGTTATATATCAACCAGGAGCATTCACAGCAATCACAGACGGGCAATTTAACGAGCCAACAAGCCAAGAATCTAGAAGAGCCGCACAGGACGCTATAAACGGACAAGACCCAACAGGTGGTGCTCTATACTATTATAACCCAGATAAAACAAATGACAAATGGATAAGAACAAGACCAGTTATTACAAGGATAGGAAAACACTTGTTTGCAGAATAGATAAATAAAAAAGACTAGATTATCTAGTCTTTTTTATTTATGATAATTTCCATTATTATTGATAGAAAAAGCTCTATAAATTTGTTCTACAAGAAGTAGTCTAAAAAGTTGGTGTGGAAAAGTCATCTGTGAAAAGGATATTTTTTTATCACATATTTGTTTTAATTTATCACCAATTCCAAAACTTCCACCTATAAAAAAACTTATGTTATTAAATCCCCTAACTCCAAGATCAAGAAAAAATCCTGAAAACTGCTCAGAAGTATAACTATCTCCATAAATATCTAGGCAAACTTTATAGGTGTTTTTAGATAATATATAAGATAATAACGCTTTTTCTTCTTCAAGAATACATCTATTTATATCTGAAGCGCTAGGAGAAGATGAAAGTTTATATTCAGGAATTTCTATAATATTAAGACGACAAAAATAAGATAATCGTTTTAAATATTCAGATAAACCTAATTGTATAAATTTTTCTTTTATCTTTCCTATACAAATAATATTTAAATTAAACATATATTAATTATAATGCAGATAGAAATTTTTCATCTACATACACTTGTTTTTTTATATCAGCACCAAGACCACGAAGTTTTTCTTCGATATTTTCATACCCACGTTCAACATGGCTAATATCTTCTATCTCAGTACACCCACTGGAGGAAAGCCCAGCAATAATCATAGCAGCACCAGCACGCAGATCCATAGCCCTAATAGGAGCAGACTCAAGCTTGCCAATTCCTTCAATAATAGCAACTTTACCATCAACAAATATATCCGCACCCATTCTACGCAGCTCATCTACATACCTAAAGCGATTTTCCCAAACTCCTTCAGTTACTATGCTGGTTCCCTTTGCCAAACATAGAAGAGTAGTGATCTGAGGTTGCATATCTGTAGGAAAACCAGGATGCGGAAGAGTTTTCACACTAGTTTTTAAAAGTTCTCCAGAAACAAAAACACGTATGCTATCATCAAATTCTTCTATAGATACACCAATTTTTCTCATCTTCAATATTATAGATTCAAGATGTTTTGGAATAACATTTTTGATTAAAATATCTCCTCTAGTAGCAGCAGCGGCTACCATATAGGTTCCTGCTTCTATCTGGTCTGGAATAATAGAATAGGTTGTTCCATGAAGCCTTTTAACTCCACGGATTTTTATAACATCTGTTCCTGCTCCCATTATATCAGCACCCATAGAATTTAAAAAATTGGCAAGATCAACTATGTGTGGTTCTTTAGCTGCATTTTCTATAACTGTTGTTCCCTCTGCTTTAACAGCTGCAAGCATAACATTTATAGTTGCTCCAACAGTTACGATATCAAAATAAAATTGAGAACCTATAAGTTTATTAGAACGAACATCAATCATACCTTTATCTATAGTATGGGTTGCTCCAAGATATTTAAACCCCTTAAGATGTTGATCAATAGGCCTAACCCCAAAATCACAACCACCAGGCATAGAAACACTGGCTTTATTAAACCTTCCAAGCAATGCTCCTAAAAAATAATAAGAAGCTCGCATATGTCTAGCCATCTGGTAAGGAACAATAGGATTTTTAATCATAGCAGTGTCAATCATTAAAGAATTTTTCGTTAAAACTTTAATACTGGCACCCATCTCACTAAGTATTTTTATAATTATAGAAACGTCTTTAATATTAGGGATATTTTCTATTATACACGGACCCTCAGCTAAAATTGTAGCAGGAATAATTGCCACAGCTGCATTTTTAGCACCACTAATAACAACTTCACCGCTTAAAGGAACGCCTCCATTAATTATATATTTTTCCAAAACACACTCTCCTCAAAAGATAATCCTATTAAAAAAACTTCTATTTAAATGAAGAAATTTCAATATTTTTTATTAAAACTTTTTCATTTGGTTTTCCACTAGAATCAGCAGGGATATTAGCAATAGCATTTACAACATCCATCCCGTCTAAAACTCTGCCAAAAACTGTATGCTTTCCATCAAGCCAGTAAGTTCCGCCCTTATCTTTATAAATATCAGCAACCTCTTTTGGATATCCACTATCTACAAGTTGTTTATATTCTTCATCTTTTATAGATCCAGCTTGAACTATAAAAAATTGGCTACCATTTGAATTGGGTGCACCTGTGTTTGCCATAGACAATGCCCCGTTAAAATGAAAAGCAGTAGTTGTGGTTTCATTTTCAAAACCTGCTCCCCAAATACTCTCTCCTCCGGTTCCATCTCCACCTGGATCCCCACCCTGAATCATAAAGTCTTTTATAATACGGTGAAAAGAAACTCCGTTATAGTATCCTTTTTCCGAATGAACAATAAAATTTTCAACAGCTTTAGGGGCAATATCTTTAAAGAAGACAAGTTTAATATCCCCTTTATCTGTTTTTATAGTGGCAACAGTGTCACCATTTTGGGGTTCTTTTAAATTATAAATACTTTCAACACCATTATATTCAACTTTAGACGAATCTGCTGTCGAACTAGAAGAGCTAGAAGAAGAGCTAGAAGAACTAGAAGAAGAACTATTATTTTTATCTGTACACCCTGATATTAAATAGGTTGATAATACAATAGATAGAGTTAAAACTATTATTTTTTTCAAATTAACACAGTCCTTTTTATATAGTTTATTATGACTTGTATATTATATATTATACTCTTAAATCTTACAAGTATTTTAAATAAATAATTAAATTAAACAATATTTAAAAAATATAAATAATAAATTATAGTATAGACAATATATACCACAAGAGATATAATTAAATGCGATAACATATAATAGGAGGAGACAATGTCAATTAAAACAAAATTAATAAGTATCGTCCTTTCAATAATAATGGTTTTTTCTTTATCAGCCTGTGCAGATAAAACAGATTGGGTTTATAGACAAGACGACACAACTATTTCTTCTGGGCTATATCTAACATATTTGATAAATGCACATTCGGATGCAACAAGTCAAGTTTCCACAAAACTTCAGGAAGAAGAAAAAGAATTAGAAAAAGCTTCTGACATCTATAATCATGAAATAGATGGTGTTAAAGTTAAAGATTGGATAATACAAAAAGCAGAAGAATCATCAAAACAACATATAGCAATAGAAAACGAGTTCAAAAGATTAAATTTATCAATATCAAACGAAAATAAAACTCGTATAACAAACGCGTTAAAAAGTTTTTATTCTTCATATGGACCATATTATGAAAGAAATGGTGCAAATGAAAAATCAATAGAACTATCTTTAGAAAATTCTATGAAAAGAGAGCTTATTTTTGCAAAATATTATGGCAATGAAGGTGATCATCCTGTTCCAGAAGATGAGATGAAAACATATCTTCAAAATAATTTTGCAGAAGTTAAATACGCTTTATTACCGTTAAAAGATATATCAGGAAAAAAATTATCAGATGAAGAAATTGTAGCAGCGGAAAAAAGAGCAGATGATTATATACAAGAATTGAATAAAGGTAAAAATATAGATGATCTTCTTGAAGAACATAAAGCATATTTAAAAGAAGTTTCTGAAAAACAAAAAGAAAGTGCTGAAGGTTCTTCATCTAGCTCATCCAGCTCATCCAGCTCATCCAGCTCATCCAGTTCATCCAGTTCATCCAGTTCATCAGAATTAAATGAAGAAGAAAAGAAAAAAAGAAGTGAATCAAATATATCTGTAATACAAAAAGATAATAAAAAGCTTCCTATAGAACTTATAGAAAAAACTTTTGAACAAACTCAATACGGAGTTCCTTTTATAATTAAATCTGAAGACTATATCTTTGTCGAAATTAGATATGATATTGTTAAAGATAAAGAAACAATAGATAAATATGCAAATTCTGCACTAATTGGTCTTAGAGAAGATGATTTTGATAAAGCACTTGAAAGTTTATTTTCAAAATTAGACATAGCGATAAATCAAAAATCTATAAATAAATTTTCTCCAAATAATATTAAATAAATAAAAAAGATGATATAGCTTATTAAAAGTTATATCATCTTTTTTTATTTAATATAAATAGATAATAAAAATAAAAGGAGAAGAAATATTGAATTATGAATTTATAATCTCCTTCACAATACTGCCAATGTTATTATCTGTTAGTTTTTATCTGTTTAAAGCAAAAAAAAGAATAAAAAAGCTTTTTATAAATTCTATACTATCATTTATATTTATAGGAATTATAAATTTAGTATCAAGCTTATTTGGATTTTCTATAAAGATGAATATCTTAAATATTATAATAGCTCTAATATTAGGGATTCCAGGAATAGTTATGATAATATTATTTCGTTAAAATTATAAAATAAAAAATGCTTATATATATGATACAAGCATTTTTTATTTTATTTAGCGTATTCAACAACTCGACTTTCTCTAACAACATGAACTTTTATCTGTCCAGGATATTGAAGCTCTTCTTCTATTTTTTTCACAATTCCTCTAGCAATAATAACTATTTGATCATCGCTAACTTCTTCGGGATTTATAATTATACGAACTTCTCTACCCGCTTGTATAGCGAAAGATTTTTCAACCCCATCAAAAGAACATGCTATCTGCTCTAATTTTTCTAACCTTTTTACATAATTTTCAAGATTTTCTTGTCTTGCTCCAGGTCTAGCTGCAGAAATAGCATCAGCTGCTTTTACAATACAAGCAAGAGGAGTTATGGCATCAACATCACCATGATGGGCTTCTACAGCATGAATAACATCAGGATGTTCTTTAAATTTTTTACAATAAGAAACACCGATATCAACATGAGATCCCTCTATTTCATGAGTAAGTCCTTTTCCAATATCATGAATTAATCCCGCTCTTCTAGCCATCATAGGATCTAATCCAAGCTCACTAGCCATCATTCCAGAAAGATGAGCAACCTCTATAGAATGTTTTAAAACATTCTGACCATAGCTAGTTCTATATCTAAGCCTACCAATTAGTTTTATAAGATCAGGAGAAACCCCAATTATACCTATTTCTAAAACTGCTCTCTCTCCATCAGATTTTATTCTATCTTCAACTTCTAGTTTAGCTTTTTCAACCATCTCTTCTATACGACTTGGATGAATTCTACCATCTTCTATAAGTTTTTCAAGAGAAATACGGGCAATCTCCCTTCTAACAGGATCAAAACAAGAAAGAGTAATAACTTCAGGGGTATCATCAATTATAAGGCTTACCCCCGTCAAAGTTTCTAATGTTCTAATATTTCTTCCTTCTCTACCAATTATACGACCTTTCATATCATCGCTAGGAAGAGATACAACAGATACAGCCATTTCTGAAACATGATCCGCTGCAAAACGAGATATAGCCAAAGAAATTATATCTCGTGATAATTTCTCCGAATCATCTTTTGTTTGTTGTTCGAATTGATTTATAATAATAGCTTTATCTCTTATCAATTCATTTTCAAGTCTTTCTAAAATTTGTTTTTTGGCTTCGGATGATGTTAAACCTGCTATTTTTTCTAATTCCTCAAGTCTAGAGTTTTTTAACTCTTCGCTCTTAGATAAATTTTTATTCGCCTTTTTTTCTTTTTCTAAGAGTTTTTCTTCTTTTTTCTCTATATTGTCAAGTTTTTTATCTAAAGACTCTTCTTTTTGTTGAAGTCTTGTTTCCTGTCTTGAAATAGCAGAGTGTCTTTCTTTAATATCTTGATTTGCCTCCAACCTTAACTTATGAATATCATCTTTAGCTTCTAGTAACGA
This sequence comes from uncultured Clostridia bacterium, assembly GCA_947072265.1. Taxonomy (GTDB): domain Bacteria; phylum Bacillota; class Clostridia; order Oscillospirales; family Ruminococcaceae; genus CAMTHN01. The sequence continues at coordinate 6,538 of CAMTHN010000031.1, forward strand.
TTCTTTTCTTTTGTTTTCAGAAGATTTAATTGCATCATTAATAATTTTCATTGCTTGTTCTTCTGCAGAACCAAATTCAGTTTCAGCAACCTTTTTTCTATAAGCAATTCCAATAAAAAAAGCTAAAATCCCAAAAATAATACTAAATAAAACAGAAGAAATAACACAAATCAAAACAACAGTTGTTATTTCCATTAAATCAAATTCCTCTCTAAAATAATAACGAATTTAAACAATAAAATTTTATATTTCTAAATATGTCTTAAAAGTATTTATTAGTAAATAAATACTAAAACATTTTTTATATCTACCAATAACTATTTTATAACTATACTAAGTTTATGTCAAGATTATTAAAAAAATTATTAAACTAATTTGGTATATATAAAAT
>CAMTHN010000032.1 GCA_947072265.1 uncultured Clostridia bacterium
TATATAATCCAGTATATATAGTAGACTTTTTCAATAAAAATTAACCATCCTTTCAGGTTTTTATATGTATTTATACGAAGACTATTAGCCTCCGTATAATATTAAACTATTTTTTAGAATTAGCAATTAGTATAACGGTTGCATTAGTGAAAAAGCATCTATTTGTTGTTTGATTAAAATATATATCTTCAACAAGTCCTTTTATACCTGCAGAACAATTTATACTAAATTCTTTCGGAATAACTATGAATGAGCTAAAAGGAATACAATATTGACTAGAATGAACATTTTGTTCTGGAACATCGGCTGTATAATTCAATGTTAAAGTTAGAATACCATGAATTATTAATTTATTTCCCGTAAGAGTTTGACCTTCTTCAGAAAGACCAATAGGGGTGTCAATAGTATAATAATTACTTATTTCAATTAGTCCAGTAATCTCATTTATCTGTTCCATATCTGGTTTTTGTTCTGGAATAGATAGATAGTTTTCAAGATTAAATTGTTTAAATAGAGATATTGCTTGTAAAACACTATTTGTCGCAGGATCAGAATCAATTCTTGTAATCGTATTACTATTGGATGTCTGATATCCAAAGTTAACAATTGCAGAATTAGTAATATTTCCTTTAGAGTTTGTAGAAATAACTTTAACACTGTATTTAACTATTACAGTTTTATCTATATAAATTGTACCAATATCAACTCCATGTATTATATCAACAGAGTTTATGATATTTCCATTAATAGAAAATGATCCATCTATAAGAGAAACATTTGGTGGAAGAGTGTCTTTAAAAACACTATATATAGCATCTACATCTCCATCATTTGTGATAGCGACTGTATAATTTATGGTTCCATCTAGAATAGCAATCTCTATATCAGATGTTTTTTCTAAACTTAGATGTGGATTTTTTATACTGATAGTGTAAGGATTACTTTTATCAAATCCGTAATTTTGAGGTTTTGTTGAATCAACTGTATATCTAAATGATGAATTAGCAATATTTATAACAGGGTTGTAACTAGATGAAATAACCAAAGCGCTAAAAGTTAGAATTCTATATTCTCCAATTCCAATACTTCCAATATTTACACCAGAAATAATACTATCAGATATTTTATCAATATTATCTATTTTTACGCTTCCAATAACAAATTTTAATTCTGGTGTTAGAGGATCTTGAATGATAACATCATCTAAAGGGACATTTCCATCATTTCTAGCGGTTATAGAATATATAACTGTTTCTCCAACTGCAGTAGTCACCTTGTTTGCAGATTTAATAAGAACTATTTTAGGATCAATAATAGTTAAGGGAATAGCTGTAGAAGTTTTTTTAAAGATATTAATTGGTGGTTTTGTAGAATTTGTAATTGCTTGATATTGTCCTATAGCTGTATTAGTGTATGGGTTTGGCGTAGGAATAGAAACAACTTTAAGATTTATAATTAAAATTTTAGATTCACCAATATTTATATTACCTATATCTATACCAGATGTTATGCTTCCTCCAATATTAATTCCATCTAGTTGAAAAGATTGAATTTGGAAATTGGTTGGAATATTATCTTTTATAATAGCATTTGATATTGGAATATCTCCAATATTTTTAGATGTTATAGAATATGAAAAAGTATCTCCAATTTGAACTTTTTTAACATTAGATGTTTTAGTAATAGATACATCTGGGTTAAGAATATTTATTTCGATAACTGTACTACAAAATAGACCTATTTCATTTGTTGAGCGAACTGTAAATATATCTTTTCCATAAAAATCGGTGTTTGGTTTATATTGCCAAATTCCTGTTAAACTATCTATAGAAGCAATTCCATTTATTCCTTGCTTTTCTATACTATAAATAATTTTACCACCTTGAGGATCAATTGATAAAATTGTACCTGTTGCTATTTCATTTTTTGATATTATAACATTTTGGGGAAGAGGACAGGTTGGCAAAATAGCTAAAATAGTTATATTAATAGTTGTAGTACAGGATAGGCCGCTAGTATTAGTGGCTGTGACTATAAAAGAATCAGAACCAGAATAGTTTAGATTAGAATTATAAGACCAGTCTCCAGTATTGGGGTTTATCTTTACAACTCCATTGGATGGTAGAGTAGATATAGAATATGAAACAAATTCACCTTGAAAATCCACAGCAGTTATATTTCCTGAAACTTCTTTATTGGAAGTGGTAGAAACATTTTGGGGAAGAGGACAGGTTGGAGGAGATGAAATCTTTAAAAGATAATCTTCAACCTCTCCATCTCCAGCCGGACCTATCGATCTAGTATCTTCTTTTGTAATATCACCTTTATTGTTTAATGAATCGGTTGTTAATCTAACTCTAACAAAAGTTTCTCCAGGGGTTATAATAGTTCCAATTGGAATATTAAACTGTAGAGATATATCTTGTGTTCCTGATTTAGTTGGGAGAATAATTAATGGAGAACCTATAGCAGATTCTTCTGGTTGAAATATACCATCTTTATTAAAATCTATCCATGCATATAGATTTGCGTTTAAACCAGTGTTATTGGTTATGGTTTCTACAAAACTATAAGTTGTATCAGTAGTTTTAAGGGGTTTTAAAGGAAGAGTTATTCCATCATCTGGTGTAGATAATGGAATATGATCTCCTGTAGCAGTGGAATTTTGATATGCATCATCTTCAGAAGTTACAGTTGATCCTAATGATAAACCATTTGATAGTAGTTGATGTCTAGGACCATTATTAGCTAACAATGTATTATAATTTCCTATCCCGTTTTCAGAGCTGGTATCTGGGACATCTCCATAATCAATATTAATTGAAACATTTACACAGCTAGCTCCATCATTATTTGAAGAAGGAACTCCTTGGGTAAAAACAACACCTATAGCATCATTTTCAGAGATAGCTATTTTATAGATAATACCAGTATTATTATCTATAATAAATATATTCTTACTTGCATCTGCAAAGGTTGCCCCATATAATCCAGTTGGAACAGATGTTGTTTTTAAATTGGTTACTACACCTGTTTTAGGATCTATTCTAACAACTGAATCCGTAGGAGTAGTTGAGCCATTAATTACAGCATATAACATACCATCTATAGGACAATAAGCAAAGTCTGCTATATTTATAGGAGATTTAATATAAGTTCCTGTCTTTGTTGGGTTAAAATTATTAGTTGGATCAACTAATTGGCCATAATGTATAGATCCTAGTTTATAATCTATACAATAATATAATTCCATATTACTTTTATATAAATAATAATGTCCATCATTATCAAATGTTCCTATATTATAAGAATCATCAGGAAGATTATACACAACTGGTAGAGGTGTTTTATCTCCTATGGAATCTATACGGTATATAGTATTATCTGTACCACTTCGTGCATATAAAAAATTATCGGTAGTATTATATCCTAAAGCGTTCATAAAAAGTTTTTGATCAGCTATAATGGTTTCCATACCAGTAACTAAATTTATTTCATATAAAGTAGAAACTGGATTACCAGCAAGTTGATATCCTACGGGTTTACAGCTAAATGGAGTTGACATAAAATATATCTCCTTTCAAAGTAAAGTTAACAGTAATCAGCATCTACAAGTAATAAAATACATTTATGGAGAGTTCTTGCATCTATCATTTTAGCATGGACAGCTTCTATATATGGGGTTACTGATATTGCTTTTGAATCTACTAAATTGCATATGTTTTTTCCATTAATTTCTTTTGGAAGGATGATAAACATGCTTTTTAAAGTTTCAAAATGTGCAGCATGAACAGACTGTTCTGGTCTATCTGCAACATAGGTAACCTTTTCTTTTAAGCTAACTTCTACTATCAGTTTATAGCCAGTTAAATTTTGACCCTCGTATGATTTTCCAATTTCTGTTTCTATTAATTTATAATTTTCTATCTCTGCCCAAACCATAATATCTAAAATACGCTCCATATCTGGTTTTTGAGAAGGTATAGTTAGGGTTTCGGAGACTGTTTCTTCTTTAAAATAGCTAGATGTTTTTGGAAGTTTGGTTGAATAGGATGATTGGTTTTTACAGTTCATAAAAAATTTCTCCTTAGCATATATCAGCACTTACCATAAGTGTGAAATTATTATGGATACATCTACAATCTAATTGTTTAGAAAATATATCTTCCATTGTAACTCGAACAAAAATAGGTTGTGATATATTAGTATCCTTTGACATAACTATATAGGAACAAAAAGGCATGCATCCTTCAGCAGTATGGACAGTTTGTTCGGTATCACAAGCAACATATTGATATTTTAAAGATATTGTTCCAGAAACAAAAAGTTTTAGACCAGTCATTTGTTGCCCTTCTAATGAGAGTCCTATAGGTGTTGTAACAAAATTATATTTTTCTACAGATGTTTCTGCCCAAACTTTTACGATTTGTTCTATATCTGGCTTTTGTTTAGGAACACAAAAAACATTTGATATATTCTCTTGTTTGAAGTATTTGTTATTTTCTGGAAAACATTTTTGTATTCCATTATATTCTATTAGTTGGTTCATAACCATAGACATAAATATTCTCCTTATCTAGAAATTATAGTAATTATATTAAAAATATTTAATATAATTACATAAAATAATCATATTAAATATAATAGATAAATTTATTTAGATAATTTAAAATTAAATAAAGTTTATTTGCATAGTATATATTTTTTATATTTGGTATCATGAAATGAGCATTCTTCGTGATTATATTTAGATAAATTTTTTTTCAAATTACAAGATTGGTTTTGAAATTGTGGTGTTGGTTTGCAAGAGTTATTATATAAACTATTTGTATTATCGTGTTTTTTTGGATATATATAGGAAAGACTGGAAGAGTATGTTTTACAATCAGAGGATAGAGTTTTATTACATATTTTTCCACTCTTATTATAAGTATCCAATATTTTTTTTGATCCGTTATTTGCTTTACTCACAATAATTTTATAGGATATATTGGGATTATCACCACAAACATCGAATTGATAAAAACCGTTATAATCACTTAAAGTATGAGCTATTCCTTCTAGGCTTTTATCTATAGCATCATGGTTAAATTTGACAAGCTTTATAAATGCTCCTGAAATAATATGATTTTTACAATTTTTAACCTGACCCCAAATACGGATATTATCATATTTAGAAACAATAATATCCGATCGTATTTCTTGATTAAAGGATAGAGGGTCAATATTAACATCTATAGAAGTTCCTAATATACCTGACACACATTGATAATTTATAGAAGCATTATAATTAGTCACTTTCCGCCTCTCCTTTATTATCTAAAATTAGAGTTGCATGATTTACATTGATTATTGCAAATAGGCTTGCTATTGCCAGAACATGGAATAGAATTAGAGGTGTGAGAAGAATATGGTTTACAAGGATTATATTGATATCCATCTGTACAGCTACGACAGTTTCCATCACCAGTGTCAAGAATTTTTTCTGACCCAGTATTTGCTTTTCCGACTAAAATTTTATAACAAGAATTTTTATCTTGTGAACATAGGTCAAATTGATAAAACCCTTGACAGTCACTTACAGTATGGGCAATTCCTTGATGTTGTGTATCTCCATTTTGGCAGACAACTTTAACAAGTTTTAAAAGAGCATTTTCTATAGGTAGACCTTCACAACTTTTAACCATACCCCATAGTCGTATAGAATCGGATGCAGAAACAACGATATCTGCTCTTATTTCAGCATCACAGCAGTTAGAATCTATGTTTACATCAATGGAATTACCTAAAATAGAAGTATTATTACAATTTGAATTATTTATAGTATTATATGACATGATAAAATCCTCCATAATTTTAATATTTTAAATCTAATATTTATATATTATGCAGTTAAATTATCATATGTTAATATACATATATTCTTTATAGAAAACTTTAGAATATGAATATAATTATTTAGTTAACATTTAGCTAATTTGATGAATATTAAAAATATAATGACGAAATATTGACAAATTTATTTCTAAGATATAAAATAAATTTGTAATATATGATAATTGTATTAAATTTATAACATTTTTATCTATAATTTATTAATATTATATTACAGATTCTGATAAAATAAATAGGGAGAATAAGGAATATGAAGATAAGATTTCAAAAAAAATCTGTTATAGCATTTATATTATTGGTTACTTTGATATTTCAATTAATACCTGTTTCTGTTTTAGCCACAGATACGAGACGAAGTATATCTGATTTTGCAAATATTTTAGATATAGCATCTAATCCAACAGAACTTTTATATGGAGACTATTCTACAAATAAGCATAATAATTTTTCTGATATGGGTGCTTGGCATGGATACTATCTTCCGGCAAAGGATGCTACGGATATTTATGGAGGGTTTGCAGGGCCTGTAATTATAGCAGAGGAATATCCTGTAAATTTAGGACAATCTATAAGTAAACTTAAATTGACAAATTCAGATGACGGAAAAGTATATGATTTAACAACCGCAGATGTTAAATTTAATTATTATCCAGGAAGATTGTCCCAAACATATGAATTATCTGATCTAATATTGAAGATAGATTTAATTTTTGCTAGTAATCGAACAGCATTGATAGAGACAATAATAGATAATAAATTAGATATTCCTTTAAATATAAATCTAGAGTGGTCTGGTAATATATTTAATAAATTTAAAGAAAAAGAAGATGGAAATACTTATGAATTAAAACAAACTTTAGAAAGTACAAAAAATGGTGTAAAAGTTAATTT